>JBAQVA010000128.1:0-22717 GCA_049297835.1 Propionibacterium sp. | reverse complement strand
CGACCAGGTCGTCGAAACTGACCACCTCGGCCTTGATGAAGCCCTTCTCGAAGTCCGTGTGGATCACCCCGGCGGCCTGCGGAGCCGTCCAACCCTGATGAATCGTCCAGGCCCGGGACTCCTTCTCCCCCGCCGTGAGGAAGCTCTGCAAGCCCAGGGTCTGGTAGCCAACCCTGGCCAACTGATCCAGACCCGGTTCCTCCACACCCGAATCAGTGAGGAACTCACGGGCCTCGTCCTCACTCATCTCCACCAGCTCCGACTCGAACTTCGCATCCAGGAAGATCGCCTCGGCAGGCGCCACGAGCTTGCGCGTACGCTCCTTCAACTGCTCGTCGGCCAGCTCGTCCTGGTCACAGTTGAAGACATAGATGTAGGGCTTGGCAGTCAACAACCACAGATCGTGCAACGGCTCCGGATCCAGACCGGCCTGGAAGATCCCCTTGCCCTCGCTCAGCGTGTCGTAGGCCTGCTGGTATGCCTCGTAACGCGGCCGCGACTCCTTCTTGATCTTGGCTTCCTTCTCGATCTTGGGAAGCGTCTTCTCCAAGGTCTGCAGGTCCGCCAGGACGAGCTCGGTGGTGATGGTGTCAAGATCGGAGGCCGGGTCGATCGAGCCGTCGACATGACTCACGTCGGCGTCCTCGAAGACGCGCGTCACCTGGCAGATCGCGTCGGCCTCGCGGATGTTCGCCAGGAAGGCGTTGCCCATTCCCTCACCCTGGCTGGCGCCCTTCACGATTCCGGCGATGTCGACGAAACTCACCGTGGCCGGCACCAGTCGCGCGGAATGGAACATCTCCCCCAGCACGGGGAGCCGGTGGTCCGGCACTCCCACGACTCCCACATTCGGCTCGATCGTCGCGAAAGGATAGTTCGCGGCGAGGACATCATTGCGGGTGAGCGCATTGAACAGGGTTGACTTGCCCGCATTGGGAAGACCGACGATTCCGATGGTGAGTGCCACGTCGGCCTAGGTTACCGTTTCCCTCCCTCCCGGCCGGCGTTGATCGCCATCCGTGGGTGTCCGGTCGCGATCAGGCTCCCTGCCAGTACGCCTCCAGCGCCGCAGCCAGGTGGCCGGGATCCGCGGTTCCGCACATCTCGCGCGCCGAGTGCATCGAGAGGATCGGAATTCCGACGTCGACCGTGGCAATCCCCAGCCTGGTCGCCGTGATCGGACCGATCGTCGACCCGCACGGCACGTCGTTGTTCGACACGAAGACCTGGTTGGGCACCGCGGCAGCCGCACAGCAGCGCTGCCACAGCGCGGCGGTGTGGGCATCGGTCGCGTAGCGCTGCTGGGCATTCACCTTGAGCGAGGGGCCGTGGTTCATGATCGGTCTGGTCTGCGGGTCGTACTTCGCCAGGTGATTCGGATTGACGCTGTGCGCCGCGTCCGCCGAGATGCAGCTGCTGCGCGCGAGCATGGCGTGCCATGCGTCGCCGTCGACCCCGAGGCCGCCGGCCACCCGTGAGAGGGCATCGGCGAGGATCGGACCCTGCGCACCGCTCGTGGTGGCCGAGCCCACCTCCTCGTGGTCGAAGGCCACGAACACCGCGACATCGGTGCCGGAATCGGCCTGCCCGAAGGCGGTGAGCGCGCTGAGCGCCGGGAAGACCGAGGAGAGGTTGTCCAGCCGGGACGAGGCCAGGAACTCCCGGTGGTTGCCGAACACCTCGGGGCGTTGGGTGGGGAAACTGAGCACGTCGGCGAAGGCGAAGTCAGCGACGGCGATCCCCGCCTGCTCGCACAACAACTCGACGATCTCGGGCTCGTCCCCCAGACCGAACGACGGCATGAGCTCGAACTGCCGGTCGATGGTGAGTTTCTCGTTGACGCTCCGGTCCAGGTGCGGCGCCAGCTGGCTCACCCGCATGATCGGCCCGGTGCGCACCAGATGGCTCGTGCCGTCGGTCTCGACGATCCGCCCGGCCAGGCCGAGCTCGCGGTCCAGGAAGCTGTTGAGCAGCGGCCCCCCATAGACCTCCATGTTGAGCTGCTGCCAGCCCGCGGCGGCGAAGTCGGGCCCGGGCTTGAGTTTCAGGGCCGGCGAATCGCTGTGGGCACCGACGATCCGGAAACCCGCCGTGGGTCCGAGGTGCTCGGGAGCGATCCACGCGACCACCGCCCCGCCACGCACGAAGAAGTGCTTCCCGCTGACCAACGACCAGCTCTGCTTCTCGTCCAGTGCCGTGAAACCGGCTCGGACAAGCCGTTGAGCCATGGCCTCCGCCGCGTGGTAGCTGGTGGGGCTGGCGGCGAGGAAGTCGACGAAGTCCTGGACGAATCTGCTGGGTGCTGCCATGACCCTCATTCAAGCAGCCCGCCGCGCGCTGACCGCAGCGTTCCTGTCAGTGCTGCCTGCAAGGCTTGTGCCATGAACACCTCCTCGCTGGTCATCGCGCTGGTCCTGCTCGTGGTGGGCGCCGCGCTGGGCTATCTGCTCGGCCGCCTGCAGACCCAGGCCCGGGGCGAGGGTCATGCCGGGGAACTCGCCCGGGCCCAAGCGGAGCGCGACGCCGCACGGGCCCAGCTCGACCAGCTGCGCGCCGACCGGGAGTCGATGGCGCGGGAGTTCCAGCGCCTCTCCGCCCAGACGGCCGAACAACAGGCCCAGTCGGTGGATCGCACGGCCCGGCAGCGGCTCGACGAGACCCGGGCCGTGATGGCCCCGCTCACCCAGAGCGTCACGACCATGACCGAGCGCCTCGCCCAGCTCGACCGCGACCGGGTGGCGAGTGCCGCAGACCTGCACCGTCAGGTCGACACGGTCCGGCTGAGCAACGAGAGCCTGCGCCGCGAGACCCAGGCCCTGGTCACCGCGCTGCGCAAGCCCCAGGTGCGCGGGGCGTGGGGCGAGACCCAGCTGAAACGGGTCGCCGAGATCGCCGGCATGGTGGAGCGCTGCGATTTCGACACCCAGGTCGCCTACGGAACCGAGGAGGGCGGGCAGCGGCCGGACATGAGGGTGACGATGGCCGACCGGAAGGTGATCTTCGTCGATGCGAAGACCCCGCTGGGCAACTTCATCGACGCCTTCGCCAGCGACGACGAGGACCGCCGTGAGGAACTGCTCGACCAGTACGTGAAGAATGTCGTCTCGCACGTCAACCAGCTGGGCGCGAAGAACTACTGGCGGCTCGACGCGGGCAGCCCCGAGATGGTCATCCTGTTCCTGCCCAGTGATGCGCTGCTGCAGGTGGCGCTGGATCGGCGGCCCGATCTGCACGAGTACGCCGCGGCGCACGGCATCTTCCTCGCCTCACCGTCGATCCTCATCCCGATGCTGCGGGCCGTCCAGCACGGCTGGCGCCAGGCAGCCTTCGCGCAGTCCGCCCAGCAGGTCGCCACCCTGGGTCGCGAGGTCTACGAACGGCTGTCGGTCATGGGAGGCCATCTCGACAAGCTCGGACGCGCACTGTCCGGTGCCGTGCATGCCTACAACTCCACGGTGGGCTCGCTGGAGCAGCGGGTGCTCGTCACCGCGCGCAAGTTCAGCGATCTGGGCATCGTGGAGGACCAGCTCCCGGGCCCCTCATCGGTCGACGCCTCGCCCAGGGTGCTCACCGCCCCGGAGCTGGTCGAGAATGCGAGCCTGCTGGACGACACGATCGGCCGGCTGCCTCGTGCCGCGGCACCCATCCGGCCCAGTCCGGAATCCTCGGCACGGACCATCGGCTGAGCGCCGGACGCCCGATGTGCCCGGCTCAGCGTTCGTCGACGGCCGGCTCGACGCGCCGCGTCCTGGGCGGGCGCACCTGGGCCGGCAGGGCGAATGCCAGTGTCTCCTCGACAAGGGTCTCCTCGGTCGCCACCGGGAAACCGAGCTCGACAAGTCGGGCCAGGACCCCGTCCAGCAGCTCCTCCGGCACTGATGCACCGCTCGTCACCCCGATGGTGGCAACCCCGTCGAGCCACCTCGGGTCGATCTGTTCGGCATCGTCAACCCGATGTGCGTCGCCGGCGCCGGCTTCCAGCGCGACGTCGACGAGCCGCACCGAGTTCGACGAATTGCTGGACCCCACGACGATCACCAGGTCGCTGTGCGCGGCGATCTGCTTGATGGCGGACTGACGGTTCTGGGTGGCGTAGCAGATGTCGTCGGTGGGGGGGTCCACCAGGCGGGGGAACCGGGCGCGCAGCCGGTCCACGATCCCGCTGGTCTCGTCCACGCTCAGCGTCGTCTGGCTGAGCCAGGCCAGGGGTTCGGCGGTGTCGAGATCGAGTGCATCGACGTCCTCGACGGTCTGGACGAGTGTGATGTTCGCCGGTGCCTCCCCGGTGGTGCCCTCGACCTCCTCGTGCCCGGCGTGGCCGATGAGCACGATCTGCATGTCGCGCCCGGCGAAGCGGGTGGCCTCGTGGTGCACCTTGGTGACCAGCGGACAGGTGGCGTCGATGGTGCGGAGCCCGCGCTCCACCGCCTCGGCCCGCACGGCCGGGGAGACACCATGGGCCGAGAAGACCACCAGCGCACCGCGTGGAACCTCGCGGAGCTCGTCCACGAAGATCGCGCCCTTGGCCTGCAGCGTCTCGACGACGTGCTTGTTGTGCACGATCTGCTTGCGGACGTAGACCGGTGACCCGAAACTGGCCAGTGCCCTCTCCACGGTCACCACGGCACGATCGACCCCGGCGCAATAGCCGCGCGGCGCCGCGACGACGACTCGCCTGGCGGGCACCGGGCCCGGCTCATCACTCATGGGCCCAGTGTAGAAGTGGCTGCCGAGCGGTCCGCCGGACTTGTCGGCGCGGGCCGCTAGCGTTGGGAGCATGGTCGATCTCGGATCCTTGCGTGCCCAGGCACCCAAGAACACCCCGGAGACTCCTCAGCAACTCGGTGCCGTCGTCGGCCTGCTCAAGGGCTGGGTCGAGCGGTGCGGATGGGTGTGGGTGGAGGCGCAGGTCATCGAGCTGCGCCGGCGGGCCGGCGCCTCGCTGCACTTCCTCACCCTGCGCGACACGAACAGCGAGGTCTCTGCCGGCATCACGGCAACCACGGCAGTGCTCGACGAGGCGGGCCCGCTCACCGAGGGCACCACCGTCCTGGCCTGCCTGCGCCCGAGGATCTGGAACAAGACCGCCCGCCTCAGCTTCGAGTGCTGTCAGCTGCGCATCGCGGGCGAGGGCGAGCTCCTCGCCCGCCTCGAACAGCTCAAGCGCACGCTCCAGACCGAGGGCCTGTTCGATCCGCGCCGCAAGAAGCGGCTGCCCCTGGTCCCGGGAGTCATCGGACTGATCACCGGTGCGGACTCCGCGGCGGAACGGGACGTGCTCACCAACACCACCCGCCGGTGGCCGGCGGCCCGGTTCACCGTCCGTCACGCCCTGGTGCAGGGCCCGCACTCGGTGGCCGACGTGATGGCCGGGCTCGCCGAGCTCGACGCCGACCCGCAGGTCGACGTCATCATCATTGCCCGCGGCGGCGGCTCACTGGAAGATCTGCTGCCCTTCAGTGACGAGGCGCTGGTTCGTGCCGTCGCCGCCGCCGACACGCCGGTGATCAGCGCCATCGGGCACGAGCCCGACACGCCGATCCTCGACCTGGTGGCCGACCTCCGGGCCTCCACCCCGACCGACGCCGCCAAGCGCGTGGTGCCCGACGCCGCCGAGGAGGCCCGCCAGCTCGGCCAGCACCTCGGCCGGCTGCGCACGGCCATCCTCAACCGGCTCAACGCCGAGCAGTACGAGCTCTCCCGGCTCACCGGGAGCGCCGTGCTGCGCGACCCGGGCGCTGCGCTGGGTGGTCATGTCGAGCAGCTGTCGATGGCCCGTTTCCGCCTGGACGCAGCGATCGAGCGCATCCTCGGCTCCGAGCAGACCGAATTGACCCACGCCCTGACCCGGGTGCGCACGATGTCCCCCAAGGCCACCCTCGAGCGCGGCTACGCCATTCTCACCGACCCGGACAACCGCTCCATCGGCTCCGTCACCGACACCGAGCCGGGCGACCAACTGATGGCCTACCTGTCCGACGGGCAGCTCGTCGTCGAGGTCGACCAGGCCATCGCGGACACCGCGGCACCGCGCCACTCCTGATCACCGCGGCACCGCGCCCTTCCCCACTCCCCATCCATCGAAAGGACCCACATGTCACAGGACAGCACACAGGCCCAGCCCAGCTACGAGCAGGCGCGGGCCGAACTCGCCGACGTCGTGCAGCGTCTGGAATCCGGCGGGGTGCCCCTGGCCGAGTCCATGAAACTGTGGCAGCGCGGCGAACAGCTCGCCACGATCTGCCAGGGCTGGCTGGACGGCGCCCGGGCCACCATCGAGCAGGCCCGCCAGAGCCAGGACGAGGGTGCCCAGCCGCCCGCCCAGACCTCCGCGGGTGCGACAGCACCCGACGGCAACAGCGCGCAGCCGGTCGGGGACTCCCCCGACCGGAGCTGATCCGGGGTCCGGCTCAGCTCTCTGTGCCGAGCATCTCGGTGACCAGCGCCGCGATCGGCGAGCGCTCGGCCCGGGTGAGGGTCACGTGCGCGAACAGCGAGTGGCCCTTGAGTCGCTCGACGACCGCGGCGACACCGTCATGACGACCGACCCGCAGGTTGTCCCGCTGGTCGACGTCGTGGGTCAGCACGACGCGGCTGTTCTGCCCGATCCGGCTGAGCACGGTGAGCAGCACATTGCGTTCCAGGGACTGGGCTTCGTCCACGATCACGAAGGCGTCGTGCAGGCTGCGGCCGCGGATGTGGGTCAGCGGCAGCACCTCGAGCATCTCCTCGGAGATCACCTCGTCGATGACGTACTTGTTCGCCACCGAGCCCAGGGTGTCGAAGACCGCCTGGCCCCAGGGATTCATCTTCTCCGACTCGGAACCGGGCAGATAGCCCAGGTCCTGCCCGCCGACGGCATACAGCGGCCGGAAGACCATCACCTTCTGGAAGCGGTGGGTCTCCATCACCTGTTCGAGCCCCGCGCACAGCGCGAGTGCCGACTTTCCGGTCCCGGCCCGGCCGCCGAGACTCACGATCCCCACCTCGGGGTCGAGCAGGATGTCCAACGCAACCCGCTGTTCCGCGCTGCGTCCCTTGATCCCGAAGGCCTCCAGGTCGGTGCGCACCCGGCGCACCCTGCCGTCCGGCATCCGCCGGCCCAGCGCCGAACCGTTCGGCCCGTGCAGGACCAGGCCGGAGTGCACCGGCAGCTCCTTCGCCGCCGGGATCTCCGCCCAGCTCTCGTCGAACAGGGAGCTGATCGTCGCGTCGTCGACATCGAGCTCGACCATCCCCGTCCACCCGGAATCGGTGGCCTGGTCGTTGCGGTACTCCTGGGCCTCCAGGCCCATCGCCGCCGCCTTGACCCGCATCGGAAGGTCCTTGCTGACCAGCACGACATGGTGGACCTCGCTGGCGTAGTTGAGCGCCACCGCCAGGATGCGGGTGTCATTGTCGCCGAGCCTAAAGCCGGCGGGGAGCTTGTCCTGGTTCGTGTGATTGAGCTCGACGTGCATCCGTCCGCCCTGCTCGTTCACCGGAATCGGCTCGTCGAGCCTGCCGTGACGCTGACGCAGGTCGTCGAACAGGCGCAGCGCGCTTCGTGCGAAATAGCCGACCTCCGGGTCGTGCCGTTTGCCCTCCAGCTCGGTGATCACCACGAGCGGCACCACGACATCGTGTTCGGCGAACCGCAGGAGGGCCCGCGGATCGGCGATGAGCACCGACGTGTCCAGGACATAGGTGGTGACGACCCGCGATCCTGTGGCAGCGACAGGGGGTGGTGCGTCGACGGTGACGGTCGTGTCTTCGGCGAGCACGGTGACTCCTTCTGCTTCTGCGCTCCCGAGACGACCTCCGCATCGGTCAGCGCGATCGGTGGCGTGAATGGGGCCACGGCGACCCCACAACTCGACCGTAAGCGGCAAGGGCGCCTGACGGGAGGCGCCCGGACCCTGACCCGGCATTGTTTGCACAGAGTTAACCCGCGGTGTCCTCTGCGGCTCGGTCAGTGCCCGGCGGCGATCCAGATGGCCGCGAAGTTGCACAGCGCGCCGATCACGGTGCCGCCGTGGAAGAGCTCGTGGAAGCCGAACCAGTGCGGGAAGGGATTGGGCCGCTTGAGCGCGTAGACCACCGCCCCCAGTGTGTAGAAAAGGCCCCCGACAAGGATGAACAGCACAACGGCCGGCCCACCGGCGTGCCAGAACTGAGGCAGCCAGACGACCGCGGCCCAGCCCATCAGGATGTACAGCCCCGTGTAGAGCCAGCGCGGGGCACCCATCCACAGATTGCGGCAGAGCACCTCCACCAGCGCGCACGCCCAGACCGCAGTGAGCAGCACCACGCGCGAACGGCCGTTCAGCATGAGCACCGCCAGCGGCGTGTACGTGCCGGCGATGAACAGTGCGATGTTCGAGTGGTCGAATCGGCGCAGCACGGCCGAGACCCGGTCGCTCCACCTGATGCAGTGGTAGGCGGCGGAGTTGCCGAAGAGCATGAGGGCGGTGACGAGGTAGACGGCCAGCGCAGCACGGCCGGCCTGGCTGCCGGTGCGCACCATGAGGGCAAGGATCGCGACGAGCATCACCGGTGTCATCGCGGCGTGCAGCCAGCCGCGCATCCGGGGTTTGGCGAGGACCTGCCCGACGGTCCCGGGGGTACTGCCCTCCGGGGGTCCGGTCGTCACCCTGGGGTTCTTGACACTGCTGCTCGTCACCATGACACCACGCTAGTCCGCCGGCCACGCCGGCCCGGGCCCTCCTGCGCCGCGGGCGACCCGGGCACGCGGGCGGGTTCGCGGTGGGCCGGATCCCAGGGGTGACGGCTAGGCTGCTTGCATGGTGAACCGGGAATTCGTGAACGGGGCGTGGGACCGCCTCAATCCCGCCGGGTTCGTCTATTCCACCTACGAGAACCGGCTGCGCGCCGAACTCGACCGGGACCGGATGCCCCGACACATCGCAGTGCTCGCGGACGGGAACCGGCGATGGGCCCGCACGAATGCGCCCGGTCAGCCGCTCGACGTGGGGTACAAGGCAGGTGCCGACAAGCTGCTCGAGTTCGTCGGCTGGTGTGACGAGGTGGGCATCGGCGTCGTCACGCTGTGGGTGCTGTCCACCGACAACCTCAGTCGCTCCGAGGGCGGAGAACTGGCGCCGTTGATGGAGGTCATCGCCCAGCTCACCCGTGATCTCGTCGCGCAGAAGGACTACCGGGTGATGCCGGTCGGGGACCTGGAACTGCTGCCGGAGACCTTGGCGGGGACGCTGCGCGATGCCGAGCAGGACACCCGTCAGAGCCCCGGCACACATGTGAACGTCGCAGTCGCCTACGGCGGACGCCATGAACTGCGCGACGCGGTGCGCTCATTGCTGGCCTGCGAGGCCGCCAAGGGAACCACTCTCGAGGAGCTCTCGCGCACCCTCGAGGTCGACCAGATCGGCGAGCACCTCTACACGAAGGGCCAGCCCGACCCGGATCTGCTCATCCGCACCTCGGGAGAGCAGCGCCTCAGCGGCTTCCTGCCGTGGCAGAGCGCGCACTCCGAGCTGTACTTCTGCGAGGCTCTGTGGCCTGACTTCCGCAAGATCGACTTCTACCGTGCGCTGCGCGCCTACCAGCAGCGCGAGCGGCGCTTCGGCAGGTAGCCCCCCCGGGCCAAGGCAGTGCACGCGGCCGGCCCGGAGACACCGGGCGCACCGCGGAACTCCCGCCCCGGCTCCGCCAGCGGGGCCCCCGGTGTCACTGCGATGTCACTTCCGCGACGAGGACGGGCGGGATGCGAGGTTGCGCGCGGCCGCCAGGTCGGCCAGCCTGCGGCCACGGACCGAATAGCCGGACAGGCTCGCCTGCACGACGCGGCGCCACAGCGGATCACGCAGTGCGGTGTAGTCCATGACCGGGTCGAAGCAGGTCTGGTTACGGCAGACGTAGGCGGTGGGCCTGCCCTCGCGGGCGTCGCGATCCTCGAAGAGCCCACCGAATCCGGGGGTCTCCGGGCGGCCGAGGACCACCGCCGATCCCTCCGGGGCAAGTCTCCAGGCTGCCCTCAGCAGGAGCCCGCTCGGGTCGGCCTCCGGATCGACGACGGCGACCTGGGCCCTGCCCATACCGGCCTGACCGGCCTGCTCGACGGCCAGGTCCGCCAGCCCCCAGCCGCTCGCGAGCGGACTGGTGCGCAGGCCCGGCCACAGACTCACCGACGCCTTCCGCGCGCGCTCGGACCACTTCCTCTCGCCGCTGAGCAGCGCCACGAGTTCGAGCGCGGTGACCATGATGCTCGTCGCCGAGGGTGTGCCCTCATCGGTGCGGGCCACCGCCCGCGTGTACAGGGCATCGCTGGGTGGGGCGTCGAAGAAGCCACCTTCGTCGTCTCCGAAACGCCGGCAGGCCACGTCGACGGCATGGCGGGCACGCTCCAACAGCTCGGTGTCCCCGACCGCCGCCGCCAGCCGGGCGCTGCCGAGCGCGAAGGCCGCCCAGTCGTCGAGCATCGCGGGGGCCAGGCCGGCATGCCCGTCGAGCGAGGTGCGCACCGCCTGCTCGCCGTCGAATCCGTGCAGGGTCCACAGCTGGTCGAGGATCCCCCTGGCCGTCACCAGCCAGCCCGGTTCGCCGAAGACCATCGCGGCCTGGACGAGTGAGTCGACGAGCAGCCCGTTCCAGGCCGCGACGATCTTGTCGTCGCGCGCCGGGGCGGGACGCAGCTCGCGCGCCTCGCGGATCTTCTCCAGGATGCGCAGCAGACGTGGCATGTCGGGGTCCCCGTGCAGGCGCAGCGTCGAGCGATGGTCGGGCATGGTGCCCTTCGGCGTGAGGTGGAAACACGCCTGGGCGAACAAGGAGTCACGGCGCCCGAAGAGGGCATCCATCTGCTGGGGTGTCCACAGGTAGTAGCCGCCCTCGTCGTGATTCCCCTGCTCGTCGAGGGAGTCGGCGTCCATGCTCGCCGCGAAGCCGCAGCCGTGCTCGCCGTCGATGCGCATCTGGGAGTCGAGCCACCTGACGATCCCTCGCACAGCCATCTCGATGTGCTCGCGCAGATCGCCCGTCTCGGGACCGGTGCGCCGCCAGGCACGGGTCAGGGTGCCCAGCAGCAGCGCGTTGTCGTAGAGCATCTTCTCGAAGTGCGGAATCTGCCAGCCGGCGTCGACGGCGTAACGGTGGAAACCGCCGCCGACCACGTCGTGGATGCCGCCGCGCAGCATGTGGTCGACAGTCAGCTGGACGGCCTCGACCTGGTGGGGATCCCCGCTGACCAGCAGCGCGTCGAGCACCGGCGCCTGGGGGAACTTCGGGGCGCCCCCGAAACCCCCGTTCTCACGGTCCACCCCGCTGACCAGCTCACCGAGCAGCACCCCGGCGTCGGGCACCTCCGCGTCCCCGGTCTGCGCACCGGGGGTCCGCTGCGACAATGCCGTCGCGATCTGCTCCCCGGTCTGGAGCACCTCCTCGCGACGCTGCTGCCAGGCCTGCGCCATCGCCTGACAGACCTGCCCGAAACTCGGCAGGCCGTCCCTGGCGACGGGCGGGTAGTAGGTGCCGGCGAAGAAGGGCTTCGCATCCGGGGTGCAGAAGACCGTCATCGGCCAGCCACCCTGACCGGTGAGTGCCTGGGTCGCGGCCATGAACACCTGGTCCACGTCGGGGTTCTCCTCGCGGTCCACCTTGACCGCCACGAAGTTCGCATTGACGAAGGCGGCGATGGCCGGGTCGCTGAAGCTCTCCGCGGCCATCACATGGCACCAGTGGCACGCCGAGTAGCCCACCGAGACCAGCAGGGGGAGCTGACGGCTCCGCGCCTGCTCCAGCGCCTCAGGACCCCAGGGCCACCAGTCGATCGGGTTCTCGGCGTGCTGACGCAGATAGGGGGAGCTCGCCCCGGCGAGTCGATTGGCCATGGATCAAGACTAGGGGTTCGCGGGCCGGGACCCCGTCACCGGAGTCCGGGCCCGCGAACCGATGCGCGGATGCTCAGGAGACCAGCAGGTCGTCCAGTTGCGGGCGCCGCGACTGCGACCGCAGGCCGGTGAACAGATCGCTCTCCGGAAGGCAGACGGGGACCGAGGAGAAGACCAGCTGGTAGTCCTCCGTCGGCCACACCGACTTCTGGACGTCCAGCGGGACGGCGAACCACTGGCCGTTCGGATCGATCTGGGAGGCGTGTGCGCGCAGTGCGTCGTCACGCACCTCGAAGTAGTCCGCGCAGTTGACCCGGGTCGTGATGCGCTGCTCGTAGTCGAAGTTGTTCCACGCCGCCAGCCGTTCGGCGTAGGGCGATTCGAGCCCGCGCCGGTGCATCTCGGAGTCCAGCGCCGCATAGCGCAAGCGGTTGAAACCCAACTGGTAGTAGAGCTTGTCGACCGTCCACGCCGGGCCGTACTCGGGATGGACGCTGGGGTCGGCAGCCTGACGCAGCGCGGCGAGGGTCACCCGATGGCACTGGATGTGGTCAGGATGGGGGTAGCCACCGTGCTCGTCGTAGGTGGTCACCACCTGGGGACGGAAACTGCGCAGGGCCTTCACCAGCGGCGCGGCGGCCACCTCGGGATCCATCAGCCCGAAGCATCCCTTCGGCAGCGGATCGGGATGGTCCCCCTCCGGAAGACCGGAGTCGACATAGCCGAGGCTGACCTGCTCGACCCCGAGGATCGCCCGCGCGCGGCGCATCTCCTGCTCGCGGATCCGGGGCATGTCGGCCCAGACCTCCGGCCGGTCCATGGCGGGATTGAGCACGCTCCCCCGTTCGCCTCCGGTACACGTGGCAACCATCACCCGAACGCCTTCCGCGACGTACTTGGCCGTCGTCGCGGCGCCCTTGCTCGACTCGTCGTCGGGATGGGCGTGCACGTGCATGAGCCGGAGATCATCTCCGTCAGGTTCGAGGAAGCTACGTGACATGTGCCCATTGTGCCTTCCTGAGCCGGCGATGATCCAGGCAGCACTCAATCCGGGACGCCCGCGGGCCTCTCGATAGACTGGGGGAATGACCGACAAGCAGACCGTCTGGATGACGAAGGACGCGTACGACAAGCTCGTACAGGAACTCGACTATCTCAAGGGTGACGGTCGCCTCGCGATTGCCAAGAAGATCGGTGCCGCCAAGGCGGAGGGCGACCTGTCCGAGAACGGCGGCTACCACGCCGCCCGCGAGGAGCAGGGCCAGATGGAGCTGCGCATCCGCCAGCTGGAGCAGATGCTGCATGCCGCCCAGGTGGGCAAGCCCGAGGGCGCGCCGGACGTGGTCGCAGCCGGCAGCACGGTGACCGTCGCCTACGACGGCGACCCCGACGACTCGGACGTCTTCCTGCTCGGCAGCCGCGAGATGATGGCGGTCGACGACTCCCTGACCACCCAGGTCTTCAGCCCCCAGTCCCCGCTCGGCTCCGCCGTGCTGGGCCACAAGGTGGGCGATGCCGTGAAGTACGACGCGCCCAACGGCAAGCAGCTCTCGGTGACGATCACCAAGGTCGAGCCGCTGAGCCACTGAATCGGCCTTCGCCGCGCCCAGACCCTCCGCGCAGGTCCCTGCATCCGAGGGGCCGGTCCGGCGAGGCGGCAAGATGGTCACGACAACATTCCGCTTCCGGTCCTCAGACTTGCGCGGCAGGATGGCTGTGTTCACCTCTCAAGGAGATTCTCGATGTCATTTCCCCGGTTCGTCGCTCGCTCGATGCTGGCCTCCATGTTCATCACCGGCGGCTTCAATGCGGCCAAGAATGCCGAGGCGATCGCCCCGGCAACCGATGCGCTGTTCGCCAGCCTGCCCCGCGAGGTGACCGATGTCCTGCCTGACATCTCAGGCGCCGAGCTCACCAAGATCAGTGGAGTCACCATGACGGTCGCCGGCTCCGCGCTGGCGCTCGGCGTGTTCCCGCGCGTCGCAGCCCTGGTGCTTGCGGCGCAGTTGCTGCCCACCACCCTGGCCGGGCACCGTTTCTGGGAGAAGGAGGGTTCGGAGAAGATCGGTGAGCGCATCGCCTTCCAGAAGAACCTCGCTCTTGCCGGCGGCCTACTGCTGGTGAGCCTCGACGGCGCCCGCAAGTCCAGGAAGACCAAGTAGTCATTCGCTCGCCGGACCGGCCCGCGCACGCATCCGCGACAGGCTGTCCGCCGGGAATCGACCGGGCGGCGCAGTCAGGAGATGCGCAGGGCCCGGACACCCACCTGATGGCGGTGTCCGGGCCCTGCGCCCTGTCCGGTGCGGCTCAGCGCCGCCAGATCTCCCACCACTGCGGATCCTGGTCCGTCTCGTCGGGTCCGGTCTGCGGTGCCTGCTCCTCGCGGACGCTCACATGGCCCACCATCACGGTCAGATCGAGCCGGGCGGCGCCATTGCCCACCACGTACTCGTCGAGCTGCTTCGGCTGGCCGTTCGGCCAGCTCACCACGCCGAGCTGGGCGTGCGCGGTGACACTGACATTCGCCGTCGGGTAGAGCACCACCGTCAGGCTTCCCGACTCCACCCTGACACGGCTGCGTCCCTCGCTGATCGGCCCGCGGACGTTGGCGCCGCCGGCCTGGACGAGTGCATCGCGCACCACCACGACATCGCTGAGGTTGGCGGCCCCGGCCGTCACCCTGATCCGTCCGAGTCGTGGCAGCTGTACCGTCGTCAGGCCGCCACCGGTGATCTCCGCGTCGACCTCGATCTTCGGGTTCACCCGGACGACCAGTTCGCGGCCGAAGCCCAGCCGGCGCAGGTCCTCGGCGGACTTCGGCGGATTGATCACCGAGAAGCCGCGCAGGCTCGGCCCGATGTCGCTCTCGCTGGTCACCTCGAGGAGTTCGCCGTTGCGGCGCAGGGTGTGCGGGCCCTGGGCCTCGGCGGCCGACACCGAGGGATCGCCGACCACACGGACGAGTCGTCCGGTTGCCCGGATGACAACGCGTCTGACCCCGCCGGAGGTACCGGCCGGGCCACTGTCGGCGCTGACACGGCTGCCCTGTCCGGGTGCTGCCGGACCGGTCTCTGCCGTGCCCGTCCCTGCTGTGCTGGGCGCTGCCTGCCCGGGTGCCGAGGCACCGCCAGGCTGCGGTTGAGCCGGCTGCTCGTCGTCGGGCCGGTCGTCATGCTGCCCGCTGCTGGCCGTCTGCTCGGAGGCCGGGGCGGCGGGCGGATTCACCCGCTCCGTGACGTGGGTGGCGAACTGGGGTCGCCCCGCCGAGTACTCGTCGCGCGCGGGCGCCGGGTCGTCATAGGGATCGGCCGCCGGTGCGGCGGATGCACCCAGCGCCTCGATGCGTCGGGTGGCTTCGGTGGTGTCGATGACTCCTGCGGCCAGGTCGGCCAGAATGGCCTCCAGCCCGGGCGATTGGCTCATGGCGCCAATATATGGCGGGGTGCACGGCACCCCAACAGGGCAGGGCCCGTTCAGGGTGTCCTCAGGGCGTGGCGCTCGGAGCATCCCCACACGCCCCGGGCGCATCGGATCCGAGTTCCCGGGTGGCGCTCTGCTCGGCCTGCTCGGCGGTCTGACCAGATCCGGGGAGCGCCTGGGCGGCCGCATCCTGGGACAGGCCCGGGGAGCCCGTACCGGGCGGATCGTCGCCCGACGCAGGGGCGGGCTCCTCGGTCTGCTCGGCGCTGTGCACCGATCTGACCACGCCTGAGGCGAAGGCGACGATCGGGATGGCGAAGACGCCCCCGACGATTCCCGCCAGGTTGATGCCCACGGCTATGCCGACCAGGACGACGAGCGGGTGGATGGAGACCGCGCGGCCGAGCAGCAAGGGCTGGAGGACGTGCGCCTCCAGCTCCATCACTCCGACGAAGACCACCAGCATGATGGCGGCCTTCACCGGCCCCAGGGTGACCAGGGTGACGGTGACCGCGACGGCTCCGGAGAGCAGCGCCCCGACGATGGGGATGAAGGCGCAGACGAAGGTCAGCGCGGTGATGGCGAGCCACAGGTTGGAGCCCAGCAGCAGGGCCCCCAGGCCGGCCCCGACCCCGTCGACCGCGGCCACGATGACGGCGGCGTGCACATAGCTCACCAGTGACTGCCAGCCGGCATCGAGGCCCGGCACGAGCGTCGCCCTGGTGGCGCGCGGCACGCTGGCCTTGAGCCCGGCGGACATCAGCGGTGCGTCCTTGAGGAAGAAGAAGGTGGCGAACAGAGCCATCGCCAGCCCGGTGAAGAATCTGCCGATGCCGGAGCCCGCCGCGGCGGCGAACTTGGCGATCTGGTCCTGCGAGGTGGACAGTTTCGCGCGTGCCTGGGTGAGCCAGGCGTCCACCTGGTCATGGCTGATGTGCAGTGGCCCGGTGCCCAACCAGGTGAGGAAGCTCTGCAGCCCCCTGACGGTCTGCTGGGTCAGCTCCTGCCACTGCACGGCGATCTGGGTGCCCACCAGGGTGAGCAGCCCGGCGAGGATGAGCACCAGCACGAACAGGCTCACGAGTGACGCCGCCCAGGCCGGGAAACGGTGGTGGCGCAGGAAGCCGTTGAGCGGTGCCAGCGCCGCGGTGAGCAGCAGCGCCGCCATGAGCGGCACGACCACCTCGGAGAGCACACCGCCGAACCACCACAGCACGCCGATCACCGCCGCGATGACCAGCAGGCGCCATGACCAGGCGGCGGCGGCCCGCAGGGGCCGGGGCGCGAGGCTGCTCTCGTCGTTGCCAGCAGGCGGACGCTGCCGGGCCGACGTCGCAGCCGCGGCACCGGTGTCGTCGGCGTCATCGAGGCGGGCGAGACGCTCGCGCCAGTTGTTCCGCCGGCCCAACGAAAATGCAGGCATGGGCTTCCTCATCGTGGGGTGTGTGTACTGACCCCCAGTCTGCCCCACGCCACCGACACATCCGTCCTGCCTCGTCCGGGGCACCGCGCCGCGGAAGACTAGCCTTGTGCTCGCGCCGTGGCTGCCGGGGAATCCTCCGTGGTGGGCTCCGACGCAGGCGAGCAGCAAGGAGGAGCGATGTCAGTCCAGCCGATCAGCGCGCTGATGGCCGACGACTGGGCCGAGGCGCTGGCGGGTCAGGAACAGCAGATCCACCGGATGGGCCGTTTCCTCCGCGACGAAATGGCAGCCGGACGCGACTACCTCCCCGCCGGGGACAAGGTGCTGCGGGCCTTCAGCAGGCCGATGTCGGCAGTCCGGGTGCTCATCGTCGGTCAGGACCCCTATCCGACGCGCGGGCACCCCATCGGCCTGAGCTTCGCCGTGGAACGCACCGTCCGGCCGCTGCCCAAGAGCCTGGCGAACATCTACCAGGAGCTCCACTCCGACCTCGGCATCCCGCCGGCCCCCCATGGCGATCTGAGCGGATGGTTCGAGCAGGGTGTGCTGCTGCTCAACAGATGCCTCACGGTGCGCCCCGGTGCCGCCCGGTCCCACCGTGGCAAGGGCTGGGAGCCGGTGACCGGGGCAGCCATCGAGGCCCTGGTGGCCTGCGGCGGCCCTCTCGTCGCGATCCTGTGGGGCCGTGACGCGCAGACCCTCACCCCGCTGCTCGAGGCCGGGCACGTCCCGGTCATCGCCTCGCCCCACCCCAGCCCGCTCTCGGCTCCAGCCGGCTTCTTCGGCTCCAGGCCCTTCAGCAGGGCCAACGCCGCACTGGCCGCGCAGGGCGCCCCGCCGATCGACTGGGATCTCAACCCCGCCGACGACACCTCCGGCGCCTGACGCGCCGGTATGCTCTAGGCACTGTCATGGCGCTGCTCATGCGCTGCACGAGAACTCGCGTGACCGATTCCTGACCAGGAGAAGCCATGCGGAGCGGGATTCCGAGTGTCGGCCGCCGAGGCCACCATGACCGGTGACTCCGGCCCGGGCGCCCTCGACGCCCCGCCACCCGACAGCCCACCGCATCCCGGGCCACCCGCCCTTCGGGGCGGACGCCTGCGGGCCGTCTCCTCGGTCGTCCTGCTCGTCATGGCCCTCGTGCTCGTCCCACTCGCGCTGGTGAGCGGCGTGGCACGCGCGGAGTTCGCCACGACCTCAGGCTTCGTGGACACCTTCGGGCCCCTCGCGAGCCGGCCCGAGGTCCAGGACGCCGTCGCCACCCGGATCACCGACCAGCTCTCGACGAGCGTCGTGCCGGGCCTGGTCTCGCGCACCCTCGACACTCTCCCCGGCTCCGGTTCACTCGCCTCCAGCCCCGCTGTGAACCAGGCGCTGAACGCCGGGATCACGTCCATCATCGGCCAGCAGGTGCAGGGAGCCGTCGCCTCATCCGCCTTCGGCTCCGTGTGGCAGCGCGGGCTGGGCTTCGCCCATGCGCAGTTCGTGGCCACCGTCACCGGCAGCCCCGATGCCACGCTCCGCGTCGACGAGCACGAGCAACTGGTCGTCAGTCTCGGCCCGGTCGTGGCCACCGCACGCGAGCGGCTCGTGGCGGCGGACGTGAGCTTCGCACACTGGATCCCGGACGTGGCGGTCGCCGTCCCGGTGGCCTCCGGTGTCGACATCACCCGGCTTCGGACGGCCTACCGGGCGGTTGACCTGCTCGGCGTGTGGGCGCCGGTCGGGGCGGTGGTCCTGCTCGCCGCCGCACTGTGGGCCTCACCGCGACGGCGCCGCACGCTGACGGCCTTCACCGCTGTCACGGCCGCGATCTGCCTGCTGCTCGTGGTGGCGGTCGCGCTCGCCCGCGCCCCTGTCCTCGCCGCGCTCACCGCCCAGCTGTCGTCCGCGGTGCTGGCCGCAGCGGTCTACGACGCGGCCACCCGCGGGCTCGTCCAGGCGGCCGTCGTGCTGGGAGTGCTCGCGCTGCTCGCCTGTGTCGGCACCCGACTGCTCGGAGGCCGCCCGCACGGCAATGATGGAGTTCAGGATCGACGTGGCGCCACCCGACAGTCACGCAATGGAAAGGACCGATGATGCTGAGGCTTCTGCTCACTGTCGCGTCACACCTGGTCAGCTCCGCAGTTGCGTTGCTCGTCGCGGCGTTGCTCATCGACGGAGTGAGCATCCGGTGGAGCGGCTATCTCGTGGCGGTCGGCGTGTTCACCCTCGCCCAGGCGATTCTCTCGCCGTTCGTCTTCAACCTCGCCCGCAAACATGCCTCCGCCATTCTCGGCGGCATCGGCCTGGTGTCCACGCTGCTGTCGCTGTTCATCGCCACCCGTTTCTCCGGCGGGATGCAGATCAGGGGGTTCACCGCCTGGATCGCCACGGTGGTGGTCGTCTGGTGCGTGGGCGCGCTGGGCACCTGGCTGCTCAGTGCCGTGGTCGTCACGCGGATCCTCGCCCGGAAGGGGTCCGCCAGGGGCACGAGGGCCGGCAGCACGAAGGCGTGAGGGTCGGGGGCGAGCAGCGCTCGTCACCGGGTCGATGGGAACGGCCGCGTTACGCTTGCCGAATGCTTCGTTTCGAGAGGACCCATCCGGTCGACGCCGCGCATGCCCTTCCCGGGCGCGCCACTCCAGTGCTGACCATGCCTGTCTTCCATCGGGTCACCGGCGACCCGCTCGACCGGGTCTTCCCGGGTTCGCAGACCACATACTTCGCTGCGGGATGTTTCTGGGGAGTCGAGAAACTCTTCTGGCAACAGCCCGGCGTGCTGAGCACCGCGGCGGGATACATGGGCGGGTTCACTCCCAACCCGAGCTACGAGGAGGTGTGCACCGGACGCACCGGTCACGCGGAGACCGTCCGGGTCGTCTTCGACCCCACCCGGACCAGCTTCGACGCCCTCGTCCGGGTCTTCTTCGAGAACCACGACCCCACCCAGCTGAACCGCCAGGGCAACGACGTGGGCACCCAGTACCGCTCCGAGATCTTCACCACCGACGAGGAACAGGCCAGGATCGCCGCCCGGGCGCGGGAGTCCTACCAGCGCGATCTCAGTGCCGCTGGCTACGGTCAGCTCGTCACCGGCATCGAGCCCGCGGCCGCCTGGTACTTCGCCGAGGACTACCACCAGCAGTATCTCGACGCCAACCCGCACGGCTACTGCCCGGTGCACGCCACCGGGATCGCCTGCAGCGCGGAGCTCTGAGCAGAACTCCGAGTCTCCCACCGGCCGGCCGGGCGTGGTCGGTCACCGGGCGGGGGCCTGTCAGCCGACACCCCGCCACGGCGTCCGGGCGTCCGTTCAGCGCACCGGCACCGGCACGAGGGAGTCCAGCGTGCGGACGAGTTCGCCGTTGCGACGCTCCTGCGGGGCGAAGCCCTTGTCGTCGACGTCGTTGAACAGGCTCAGTGAGACCTGCGAACGGACGTCGTGCATCTCGAAGTTGGCCACGATCTGACGCCAGTGCTCGACGGCGCGCACACCACCGTCACCGCCGTAGGAGACGAAGGCCACCGACTTGCCCAGCCACTCCGGGCCGAGGGTGTCCACGGCATTCTTGAAGCCTCCGGGAACCGAGTGGTTGTACTCAGGGGTCACGAAGACGAAACCGTCGCACGCGTCGATGACGTCGCTCCAGCGCTGCACCTCCGGGCTGTCGTAGTGCTTGTGCGCCATCATCGGCGAGTTGCCGTCGAAGACCGGGAGGTGGAATTCCTTCAGGTCGATGAGTTCGTAGTCCACATCCCCGCGCGCGGCCGCGATGTCGTACACCCAGCGCGCGATGGTGCCCCCGAGGCGGTGGTCCCTGACGCTGCCCACCACGATGCCGATCTTCATGTCATTCCTCCAGATGCCGAGTGCTCGCGATGCCCGGGCACCGCCCACGCTTCGCATCGGCGCGAGCTTATGTCGTTGAATTGTGAACTTTCCAGCTCCCCGCCAGGCTTCGTCTGTGAGCGGAACGACGGCCCCGACAAGCACGGATCGGCCCGTGGCCGAGGTGCCGCTGTGGCGCCGGCAGGCCGGCATCCATCGGTGCCGGTGCGATACTGCCGCCATGCGTCACTTGCGCCCACCGCATCCCGGGACGGTCCGCCTCGCCGGTGTCGCGGAGATCATCGCCGGCCTCGTCCTGGTGCTCATCTGGGTGAGCGTCCGGGAGGTGCTGTACCTGGTGCTCGCGCTCGCGTTGGTCGCCGCGGGTCTGGCGACCCTGCTCAGCGCCGGCTCCGAGGAGCCCTCCGAACCGGACGCCGACGAGGAATTCGAGGACCTCGCCGGTGACGACGACCCCGACTCCCCCAACCGGATGGTCGGCATCGATCGCTCGGCACTGCCCGGGGAGAGCGAGCAGGACAACCGCACCGACGTGGAACCGGAGCTCGTGCCCACCCTCTCGGCGCTGGTCACCTGGCTCGACGAACACGACTACCTGCCTGTCGACCAGGGAGCGCCGAAATCGACCTGGACGCTGCGCCTGGGACTGCGCCGGGCCGTCGTGCTCGACGCCAGCGGCGAGGTGCACTTCGTGCTGCCCGCCGAGACCCCGCTGGGCGCAGGCGACCACCTCACCGCCCAGTACCGGGCGCGCCGCTGAGAATCCCCGGTGGCCGGTGGACGGCCGCGCCGGAGGAATGCTCAGCGGCGACCGGCGTTGATCTGCGCGACGAGGCGACGCACCGACTCCGGCTCGTCCGCCTGTGACCACGGGGCCCGTTCGGGGGTCTGGGGCACGGTCCGGATGCCGACCACCCCGCCCCATGCCCCGGTCTGCTCGTCGGGCTCCACGGCCTGTCCGGTGCGTTCCTTGTACAGCCAGTTGTCCTCGTCGATCGGCAGGGTCAGCAGCATCGTGGCGGCGAGTTCCCTGGCGGTGTGCGGACGGATCTCCTCGCTCCGGCCCGGGAAGAAGAAGTTCGTGTAGGCATCCAGGAGAGTGGGCTTCTCGTCCCCCTCGACGCGGGAGAAACAGCCGCGGATCGTGGCCGAGCGGTAGTTCACCGAGCTCGCCTCGGCGCTGAAACCGACCACGTAGCCGTCCGTGGTGGCAACCGTGAGCACCGTCCGTGCCCCTCCGGCTGCGGCGCGGAGCAGACCGCCGCCGGTGGACCCGTGCACGACGACGAGGTCCCCCACCCGCGCGAAGCCCATCGGCACCGCCCACGGCTCACCGTCCTCGCCCACCGCGGACAGCGTGCCGAAGCGCTGGGAGTCGAGCAGCGCATCGAGCTTGGCGCGCTCGTGGCTGGCCCTGAAGACCTTGCGGTGGATCTCGTCGTGCACGGCTCGTACCTCCTGGTGTCGGTCCTCACGCACCCTACAGACCGCCCGATGCCGTGCCCGGGAACCGTCCGAAATCGCAGGTGCGCACAATGGGGACATGAGCATCTGTCTCGTCATCACATCCACACCCCGAGCGCGGACCGCGTCCGCACCCCGACCGGAATTGTCGTCGGCACCGATGGGGAGGCGATGAGCATGACTGATGTCGACGTTCTCATTGATGCATACGACCGCGTCGGCCAGGAACTGCCGCGCCTGCTCGTCGACCTGAAGCCCGACGAGCTGCTGTGGCGGCCGGGGCCCGACGCGAACCCCATCGCCTGGCTGGCCTGGCACATCGACCGGGGCCAGGACGCCCAGCTCGCGCCACTTGCCGGGCTCGACCAGGCCTGGGACCAGGGTTGGCGTGAGCGCTTCGCGCTGCCCTATCCGGCCGAGGCGATGGGTTACGGGCAGTCCTCCCGCGATGTCGCCGCATTCGACGTCACGGACGTCGACCTGCTGCTCGGCTACCACCGCAGCGTCGAGGCACTCGCCCACGAGGTGCTGGAGGCCGAGCGGGGCAAGGATCTCTCCCGGATCGTCGACACCCGCTGGGATCCCCCGGTGACTGCGGCAGTGCGGTTGGTCTCGGTCGTCAATGACGCGAGCCAGCACCTCGGCCAGCTGGCCTATGTGAAGGGTCTGCTCGCCACCCGCTGAGCGAGCCCCTGACCGGCGGGAAGATCGCCGGAAGAACAGTTGGGG
>JBAQVA010000127.1:0-32389 GCA_049297835.1 Propionibacterium sp. | reverse complement strand
TGGGGGAGGGGCCCCACCACGGAGGTCACAGCAAATTGTCGGTCAGATCGCGCTGGCGTGCCAGATGCGGTGGAGATAATCGTTCATCGCCCGGTCGGACGAGAAGAATCCACTGCGCGCGACGTTGAGAATCGATTTCTTTGTCCACTCGTCGTTGTCGGCGAATGCCTCCCGGACCCGCAACTGGGCGTCCATGTAGGGCTGGAAATCGGCGAGCACCATGAATCGGTCCTCGTTGAGCAGGCTCGACACGATCGGCGCGAAGGCGTCCCGGTCCCCATCGGCGAAGATCCCGGAATTGATGAGGTCGAGAGCGGCGCGCAACTGGGGATTGGAGTCGTAGTACTGACGCGGCCGGTAACCGGAGTCGCGCAGTGCCGTCACTTCGGGCTCGGTCATGCCGAACAGGAAGAAGTTGTCGTCGCCGACCAGTCGGCGGATCTCGACATTCGCGCCGTCATCGGTGCCGATCGTCAGCGCGCCGTTGAGGGCCAGCTTCATGTTTCCGGTGCCGGAGGCCTCCATCCCGGCCAGCGAGATCTGCTCGGAGAGATCTGCTGCCGGAATGAGCCGCTCGGCCAGCGTCACGTTGTAATTCGCCGGGAAGGCGATTCCGAGACGGCCCTCCAGCCGCGGATCATTGTTGATGACCTTGGCGACCGAATTGATGAGATGGATGATCTCCTTCGCCATCCAGTAACCCGGAGCTGCCTTGGCCCCGAAGATGACGGTGCGCGGCAGGATCGCGTCGAGCTTGGTCTCGCCCGACAGCACCTGCTCGTACAGGCTCACCACGTGCAGCAGCTTCAGCGTCTGGCGCTTGTACTCGTGCAGGCGCTTGATCATGATGTCGATCATGTGGTCGGCGGGCAGGTCGATCCCGTCGCGGGCCCTCAGCAGGTCCGAGACGTGTGCCTTGGCCTTCTGCTTGACCTCGCGGAAGGAGCGCCGGAAGTCGGGATCCTGGGCGTAGGGCTCGAGTTCGGCGAGCCGGTCGAGGTCGGTGACCCAGCCGACCCCGAGCGTGTCGCTGATGAGCTCGGACAGCCAGGGGTTGGCCAGGCAGATGAAGCGGCGGGGTGTCACCCCATTGGTCACATTGGTGAACTTCGAGGGCCACAGCTCACTGAAGTTGTGCAGCACCTTGTCCGCGAGCAGCTGGGAGTGGAGCTCGGCGACCCCGTTCACCTTCGTCCCGGCGACCGTGGCCAGGAAGGCCATCCGCACCGAGCTGTTCGGATCGTCGCTGACGATCGACATGTCCCGGACCCGCTGCTCGTCGCCGGGGAACTTGGCCCGGACTTCTGCGAGGAAGTCCTCGTTGATGTGCCGGATGATCTCCAGATGACGGGGCAGCAGGCGGCCGAGCAACTCGGTCGGCCAGACCTCCAGGGCCTCGGGCAGCAGCGTGTGGCAGGTGTACGCGAAGCACTGCCTGGTGACCTTCCACGCCTCGTCCCAGTCGAAGTGGTGGTCGTCGACGAGGATTCTCATCAGCTCGGGCACCGCGATGACCGGGTGAGTGTCATTGAGTTGGAAGATGATGCGCTCAGACAGGTTGTGCAGGTCGAAGTCGGGACCGAGGACCCGATCGATGAAGTCGCGGATCGAACAGGCGACGAAGAAGTACTGCTGCTGCAGCCGCAGCTCGCGGCCCTGGGGCGTCGAGTCCTCGGGGTAGAGCACCTTCGTGATGTTCTCGGCGAAGGTCTGGGCCCGGACTG
Source organism: Propionibacterium sp. (assembly GCA_049297835.1). GTDB lineage: Bacteria > Actinomycetota > Actinomycetes > Propionibacteriales > Propionibacteriaceae > Propionibacterium. The sequence goes on along the minus strand of JBAQVA010000127.1, from coordinate 30,665 downwards.
CCTCGGGGTAGTCGCCGGAGTTGAACAGCGCCAGGTCGAAGGCATTGGTCGCCTTCGCGCTCCACAGCCGCAGGGTGTTCACCCTGCCGTTGTGGTACCCCGGCACCATGTAGTTGTAGGGCACGCCCACGACATTCCAGTCGGGCACCCAGCGGGTGCGCTGCACCCCGGCGTCGTCGTAGTTCTCGGTGTGCCCACCGAAGTTCACCTGCACCGAGGCCTCGGGGTGAGGGAACTCCCAGGGGCTGCCCAGCTCGAGCCATGGGTCGGGCTGTTCGACCTGGCGCCCGTCGACGAAGGCCTGCTTGAAGATCCCGTACTCGTAGCGAATCCCGTAGCCGATACAGGGCACGCCCATGGTGGCGAGGGAGTCGACGAAACAGGCCGCCAGCCGGCCGAGCCCGCCGTTGCCCAGACCGGGCTCGACCTCCTGGGCGCGGAGCTGGGCGAGATCCAGGCCGCAGCCCTTCATGGCCTCCTCGGCAACCTCGCCCAGATCGGTGGCGAGCAGCGCGTTGCCGAGCTGACGGCCGAGCAGGTATTCGGCGGACAGATAGCCGACGGCCTTCGCGCCGCTCTCGCCGTAGTGCCTGGAGGTCTCCAGCCAGCGTGTCATCAGGTACTGGCGGACCGTGCGGGCCAGGGCGAGGTACTGGTCGTTGACCGTCGAGCGCGACAGGGTGACGCCCTGCCCGGTGTTCAGCTCTTGGAGAAATACCCTGACGAAGGCATCGGTGGAGTGTTGCGGTGCCGAAACCGGGGCCTTGGCGAGGGGATGGGTCGGTGGCGAGCTCGGCCCGATGTGATCGATCTCGGTGTCGGGGCTCTCATCGGCTGGAACAGGCAGGACGACATCAGCGCTCATGAATGCAACGCTAACCGACATCCAGTCGTGGTGTCGTCAGTCCATTCCTGGGTGACATTCCTGTGGGTGCTGCAGGCGTCGTTTCCGGGTGCCGTGGTGCTGGGCCCTTCCGTGGGTCGGGCGGGCTGCCGGTGAGGCCACATGGCATTGCGTTCACCCGGTGTTTGCCGGCCGGACATTCGCCCGATGGCACGCACCACTAGTCTCCGTTCCACGGATTGAGGAGGGCACCAGTGCCAGAACTAGACGATGTGCAGCCCGAGGTGGACGAGAACCTGCGCGAATTCATCGATCGGCTCGTCGTCCAAGGCTACTCGATCACTGACGGAGAATCCCCCGACCCCCAGCTGATCGACCCGGGCGGCCGGGCAGTGGAGACGTGGAGCGAGAACTACCCCTATCCCGAGCTCATGGACCGGGACGCCTACGAGCACGAGAAGTACCTCCTGCAGATCGAGATGCTCAAGCTCCAGTACTGGTGCGAGGACACCGGCCAGCGTGTCGTCGTGGTCTTCGAAGGGCGCGACGCGGCGGGCAAGGGCGGCACGATCAAGCGCTTCACCGAGCATCTCAACCCGCGCAGTGCCCGCGTGGTGGCGCTGACCAAGCCGACGAGCGTCGAGCACGGCCAGTGGTACTTCCAGCGTTACGTCGAGCACCTCCCGACCTCGGGGGAGATCGTGCTGTTCGACCGCTCCTGGTACAACCGGGCCGGAGTGGAGCGGGTGATGGACTTCTGCACCCCCGACGAGTACTCGATGTTCATGCGCCAGGCCCCGGAGTTCGAGCGGATGCTCGTGGATTCGGGGATCCAGCTGACGAAGTTCTGGTTCTCGGTCACCCAGCGCGAGCAGCGCACCCGCTTCGCCATCCGCCAGATCGACCCGGTGCGGCGGTGGAAGCTGTCGGCGATGGACCTCGAGTCGCTCGGGCGCTGGGATGCCTACACCGAGGCGAAGGAGCAGATGTTCGCCGCCACCGACACCGACCACGCGCCGTGGATCACGGTGCGCAGCAACGACAAGAAGCGCGCCAGGCTCAACGCGATGCGCTTCTTCCTCAGCCAGTTCGACTACGAGGACAAGGACGAGTCGGTCGCCTCCCAGCCGGATCCGCTCATCGTGAAGCGGGCACGGGACACTATCGGGGACTGACGCCCTCAGGGTTCCGTCGGTTGTGTGCCGGTGGGCGTGCTGCCGGAACCCCGGCGCACGGCCGGCAGGCAGCGGCCCGTCTCGATGTCGGCCCGCTCGCGGACCACCTCGATCCACGCCTGGGCGGCCGGGGAGAGGTGGGCGCCCTCGCGCCACACCAGGTGGATTCCCCACTCCAGGTGCTCGGCCAGCGGTACGGCGACCACGTCGGCGAGCGGATGGTTGTCCAGGACGAGCTCGGGCAGCAGGGTGACGCCCATGCCGGCCTCCACGAGATCGATGAGGAAGTCGGCCTGGGTGCTCCGGGTCGCCGTGTGGGGCTGGATGTTCGCCCTGGTCAGGGCGTCCGCGACGATCTGGTTCAGCGCGAAGTCCGGGGTGAGCAGCAGGAAGGGCTCGGGGGCGAGATCGGCCAGGGCGAGAACCGGACGGTCGGCCAGAGGGTGGCCGCGACGCAGCAGGACGACCAGCGGCTGGCTGTCCACCAGCTCCGTGGAGACACCCTCGGCGTGCTGGGCGATGGTGGCGGCGACCTCCACCTCACCGGCGGCGATCGCTTCCAGGAGCCGCTGGCTGCCGTGCTCGGTGAGATCGAGCGCGATCCCCGGGTAGCGCTGCCGGTAGGTGGCCAGCGAATGGGCGAACAGTGGCCCGGCCCCTACCCGGGGCAGGCCCAGACGCAGGGTTCCGCGACGCAGGCCACGCAGCTCGTCGAGCTCCTCATCCAGGCCCTGGCTCTCCAGCATCATCCGCAGGGCCCGCCGGTAGACCAGCTCGCCCGCCTGGCTGAGCCGGCGTCGATGGCGCTTGTCGCGTTCCAGCAGGGTGAATCCGCATTCCGTCTCGAGGGCCTTGACGGCCTTGCTGACCGCGGACTGGCTGACGGCGCAGGTCTTCGCGGCCTCGGTGAAACCACCCCGGCGCACGACTTCGACGAAGAGATGCAGATCCTTGTATTCCATAATGGAATTGAGACTATCTGACTGATTTCCTTCTGGGATCAGTGGTCCTTACTCTGTACCAAGTGATGAATCCGCACGTCAGCCCACAATTGAACCCCCACACATGGCTCCGCAAGAGCGCTGTTGTGCAATTTGCCCTTCTCATGGGGCTGTGGGTTGCGGGTTGCCGGATCGCCAGCGGAACGTCTGCGCCGGTCCCGGGGGCGGTCATCGGGCTGGCACTGACGCTGCTGCTCTTGGCGACGAAGGTACTCGTGCTGCCGGACATCGAGCGGGCCTCCGGATGGTTGATCTCCGAGATGCTGCTCTTCTTCGTGCCCACCGTGATCGCCCTGGTGATCCACCCAGAACTCATCGGCCTGCTGGGACTCAAGGTTCTCGCCGTCATCCTGGGCAGCACCATCACGGTGATGGTGACCACCTCGGCCACCATCGAGATGACCAGCCGGCTGCTCGGACGCGTCGAGGGACGCGCGATCAGGCGCGAGGATCTGCGAGCCGCCCAGCTGGCCGCGGTCGCCGGGGACGCGGTCCTTCGGGCCGGGGTGGACAGGGCGCTCCCCGAGCAGCCGGTCACGGATCCGCAGGTCTCCGCCGGCGAGCCGCAGCGCGTGCTCGTGCTTGCCGGGAAGTGATCCCGATGTGGTCCGTGGTCATCTGGTCGGCAGTGACGATCGCTGTGTACATCGCGAGCAAGAAGGTCCATGCGCGCTGGCCCGTGGCGTGGACGATGCCGCTGCTCATCACCCCGGCGGTGCTGATCGGCCTCGTGCTCGCCTTCCACGTGCAGTACCAGACGATTCACCGCGACACGAACTGGCTGGTCACCCTGCTGGGGCCGACCACGGTGGCCTTCGCCGTGCCGATCTGGCGTCAGCGGTCACTGATCCGCAAGCACTGGCTCGTGCTGCTCATCGGAGTGGTGATGGGCAGCGCGGTGGCGATCGCCTCGAGCTTCGCGCTCGCCACTGTGCTCGGCATCCGCGGGGCCCTGCGGCTGAGCCTGCTGCCACGCTCGATCAGCACCCCCTTCGCCATGACGATGTCCACCGATATCGGCGGGAACTCCGACCTGACCTCGGTCTTCGTCGTGCTCACCGGTATCCTGGGCGTCCTTGTCGGCGAGGGACTGCTCAATTTCCTGCCGTTCCGCACGAAGATGGCTCGCGGGATGATGCTCGGCATGGGCGCCCACGGGATGGGCACCGCGAAGGCCCAGGAGGTCGGCTCGACCGAGGGAGCGATCGCCGGCCTGGCCATGGTGCTGACCGGCGTGATGAATGTGCTCCTCGCCCCGGTGCTCGCCCTCATGGTCGGCTGAGCAGACCTCGGCAGGCACTGCCCGGTCCGTTGCGGGACTGGCTCGTAGGCCGGACTGCGTCAGGTCCGGACTACATCACGTACGCACGGCCGTGCGGAGGAGACTCCGGGCTGCCCGGGCAGTGGTCCGTAGTGGTCCGTCCGGTCCGTCAGGGGCCCGGGAAAGTGATTCCCGCCGCGTTTGGATGATGACTTGCACGTGTGTATCGTTGCAGCGCTGCAAGATTATCCTGCTGCAAAATTTTCCCCGCCAGCGTCGGCGCCCGGACGCTGAGTGATCGGCGGCGGGCGTTGCGCGGGCGTTCTCACGACTCGCCTTCGGAGGGCTGCATGTCAATCGCCACCGCCTCCCACGGGACCGCCACGGCCCCTGATGAGCACAAGCAGGTGATGAATCACCGGGAGATCCTCCTGGTGATCTACGGCCTGATGGCCGGGATGTTCCTGTCCTCGCTCGACCAGACCATCGTCGGCACGGCGATCCGCACGATCGGCGACGATCTGCACGGCCTCGACCAGCAGGCCTGGGTGACCACGGCCTATCTGATCACCTCGACGATCACGGTGCCGATCTACGGCAAGATCTCCGACCTGTTCGGCCGTCGCCCGCTGTTCCTCTTCGGCATCACGGTCTTCGTGCTCGGCTCCCTGATGTCCTCGTTCTCCACGTCGATGCTCATGCTGGCGGGCTTCCGGGCCTTCCAGGGCATCGGCGCAGGAGCCCTCATGTCCCTGCCGCTGGCCATCATGGGCGACATCCTCGCGCCCCGGGAACGAGCCAAGTACCAGGGCTACTTCTTCGCCGTCTTCGGTGTCTCGACCGTTGTCGGGCCGCTCATCGGCGGTGTCTTCGCGGACACCAGCAAGATCCTCGGCATCGCCGGATGGCGCTGGGTCTTCCTGGTCAACGTGCCGGTCGGCATCATCGCTTTCGCGATGGTCTTCGCCTTCCTCCACCTCCCGAAGGTGAGCTCCCACACGGCCACCCGTATCGACTGGATGGGCGCTGCCGCCGTGGTGGTGGCCCTCGTCCCGCTGCTCGTCGTGGCCGAGCAGGGCCGCACCTGGGGATGGGGCTCGGCGGTGTCCATCACCTGTTACGTCATCGGCGTGCTCGGTGTCGTCTCGTTCCTGGTGATCGAGCAGCGGATGGGCGATGACGCGATCGTCCCGCTCAGGCTGTTCAGCTCCCACACCTTCTCGATGGCCACCGTGCTCGGCGTGCTGGTGGGCTTCGGGATGTTCGGCGCCATGATGACGATCCCGCTCTACATGCAGATCGTCGTCGGCCTCAATCCCACCGAATCCGGGCTGGCCACCATCCCGATGGTCGTCGGCCTGATGATCGCCGCGCTGAGCGCCGGTCAGATCACTGCCCGGACCGGGCACTACCGGATCTTCACCGTCACCGGCACCGCGAGCACGGCCGTCGGCTTCCTGCTGCTCACCTTCATGAAGTACGACACCCCGCTGTGGTACCTGATGCTCGGCATGTTCGTCATCGGCTTCGGGCTCGGCCAGCTCATGCAGACCCTGATCCTGGCCAGCCAGAATTCCGTGCCGTCCAAGGACATGGGCGTGGCGAGCAGCGCAGCCACCTTCTTCCGCCAGATCGGTGGCACCCTGGGCACCGCGATCATGCTGTCCGTGCTCTTCGCGGTGCTTCCCGGCAATGTCGTGCAGGGCATGTCGAACGAGTCGACACTGTCCTCCGCGCTGGACGCCTCGCTGGATCCCGGCGTGGCCACCGCCACCGCCAACCAGCCCATCATGAAGCAGTTGTGGACGCCGATCGTGGATCCGGTCAAGGCAACAATCCAGGGCCAGCTCGACTCGGCGACCAGCCAGGCCACCCAGGCGGCCGACGCGGCGGTGACCCAGAAGGTCAACGAGGCTGTCAACGCCCAGCTCGCCGCCGGTACGCTCACCCAGGAGCAGGCGACCGTCGCCATCGCGCAGGGCGTCCAGTCGGCCCGTGGGGCGGCCGAGCAGCAGGCACTCAGCGCCGCCGCGGGGCAGGCCCATGCCAGCGTCGTGGACGGCAAGCTCCAGGTCGACTGGAGCAATGGCGACCAGCGCAGTTTCTGGGTCGGTCAGCTGACCCCCAAGCTCGCCGAGCAGATCACGCAGAACAGGGCGAAGCTCGCCAGCTCGTCGAGCTCGACCACCAGCGACACCTCCTTCCTCACCGGGGCCGACCCTCGGCTGAGCAAGCCCTTCATGATCGGCTTCACGACGTCGTCGGTGACGATCTACTGGACCGGCTTCGGGGTGATCCTCCTCGCCTTCGTGCTCAGCTGGTTCTTCAGGGTGCCGCCGCTGCGAAAGTTCTCCGCCCTGCAGGAGCAGGCGGATGCGGCCAGCTCGAAGGGCGCCGTCCCGAGCGCCGACGAGGCCTGACGGAATCGTCATGAGCAACCGCGAGCAGTCCGAGCAGAAGAGCGGGAGCCTGCGCGAACGCAAGAAGCACCAGACCCGGCTGGCGATCCACGAGGCCGCGCTGCGGCTCGTGAACGACAACGGGCTGGAGAACACCACGGTGGAACGGATCTGCGAGGCGGCCGATGTCTCTGCCCGCACCTTCTTCAACTACTACCCGTCGAAGGCGGCCGCGGTGCTCGGCCTGCCGGAGCGGGCGATCCCGCCGGAGGCTGCGCAGCGCTTCCGGGTCAGCGAGGGGGATCTGGTGCCCGCCCTGTGCGAGGTGATCCTCGCGGCGGCCGATCACGGCATGGACCGCCGGCGGATCAAGAAGGTGGTCGCCCAGCGTCCCGAGCTCGTGCCGGAGTTCACGGCGTGGACGCTCTCGGTGCGGGCGGAGTTCATCCAGCTCGCCCGGGAGCGGGCCTCCTCCGACGCGGTGGCGATGGCGGCGGCGTCCCTCGTGCTCGTCGGCTTCGGACTCGCCATCCACAACCACCACGTCGACGACACGCCCCTTGGCCCGGCCCTGACGGAAGCGGTCGATCTGGTGACCAGAGTGCGTGACGTGCCGCTCGAGCCCCTCCACGAGGTCACCGAGGGGCTCTTCGGGGCCTGCACCGGCCTCGGGCACTGATCCGGGGAGTCCCGCGGCGGGATCTCCCACGGTGCGACGCCGGGGCCCTCGGGCCCGGGCGGTGCCACAGCGCGAACCAGCGGGTTCGTCGCGCCCGGCAACTGTGGTAATCATGGTTTCCCGAGGCGCGAGAGGGTGTGGATGGTGGATGGCGTGGACGAGCGCTCGGCGCCGTCCCGCACGTCGGCACCCGCGGATGCCCCGGGATTCCCATCCGTGGTCGACGAGGTGTCGTGCTGATGAACCCGCTCACTGATCCCTTCTTCCTCATCGAGGTCATCGGCATCATCGCCTTCGCGATCTCCGGCGGGGCGGTCGCAGTCCGTGCCGGCATGGACTGGGTGGGCATCACCGTGCTGGCGGTCATCACCGCTGTCGGCGGCGGGACGCTCCGCGACCTGCTGATGGGCCACGGCCCGGTCAGCTGGCTGCTCGACTCCTGGCCCCTGTGGGTCTCGCTGGTGACCGCGATCCTGGTGATCATCGAGGCCTACCGCCATCCCAGGCGGACCCTCGACAACCAGCTCGTCATCCTCGTCGCGGACGCGGCGGGGCTCGCGGTGTTCAGCGTCGCGGGGACCGGACTGGCGCTGGGCAGCGGCATCGACCCGTTCAACTCCGTCATCCTGGGCGTCATCACCGGTGTCGGCGGGGGAGTCATCCGTGACCTGCTGGCGCGCCAGCGTCCGCTCGTGCTGGTCAGCCAGATCTATGCGCTCACCTCTGTCGCGGGCGGTGCCGTCTATGTCGGCCTCGACTCGCTGGGGGTGACGCCCGTGGTCGTGCGGTGGACGGCGGTGACCGTGGGGCTGACCCTCCGGCTGGTGGCGATCAGATTCGGCTGGTCACTGCCGCACCCGCCGGCCCCGGCTTCGGACCTCGACGGCAGGATCTGAGGCCGTCGGGAGCACATTTCGGTACGTGTGGTGGGGCCCGGAGAACAGCTTTGCCCGTCCTGCCCGAATTCCGTTGAGCTCTGAGTTGCCGGTCGTTTGTCAAGTGTTCACCTGAGTCCCTTATCATCTTCTCGGTTTGTCTCTGGAAGGGACCCTGTGGTTACTCTGCTACTCGTGCTGGTGATTGTCACGGCACTCGCATTCGATTTCACCAATGGATTTCACGACACCGCCAATGCCATGGCCACCTCAATCGCGACCGGTGCGCTCAAGCCCCGCGTCGCGGTCGGGATCAGCGCCATCGCGAATCTGGTCGGCGCATTCCTGTCCACCGCCGTCGCGGGAACCATCTCCAGCGGCCTGATCAGAGGTGAGGGCCACGGCTTCCAGATCCAGCCGGTCTGGATCTTCGCCGGACTGTGCGGGGCGATCCTGTGGAACCTCGTCACCTGGTTGCTCGGCCTGCCGTCGAGCTCGTCCCACGCCATGTTCGGTGGTCTCATCGGGGCCGTCGTCATCGGCGCCGGTGCCGAGCACATCAACTTCGGCACCGTCATCGGCAAGGTGCTCATTCCTGCCTTCCTGTCACCCTTCGTCGCGGGCCTCGCAGCGCTGGTGTGCACCTACCTCATCTACCGGCTGACCGAGTCCTTCAAGACCGACGAGGTGCACTCGATCTTCAAGCACGGCCAGACCATCACCGCCACCCTCGTCTCACTGGCCCACGGCACCGGGGATGCCCAGAAGACGATGGGCGTCATCACCCTGGCCCTGATCGCCAGCAACCTGGCACCGGCAGGATCCACGCCTCCGGTCTGGGTCATCTTCGCCTCGGGCACGGCCATCGCGGCAGGCACCTTCACCGGTGGCTGGCGCATCATCCGCACCGTCGGCAAGGGCATCACCGACGTGCAGACCCCGCAGGGGTTCGCTGCCGAGGCGTCCTCGGCCGTCACCCTGCTGGCCTCCTCGCACCTGGGCTTCGCGCTGTCGACCACCCAGGTGTGCACCGGTGGCGTCGTCGGCTCGGGGATCGGGCGCAGGCTCGCCGAGGTCCGCTGGGGCACCGTGGGCAAGATGGCACTCGCCTGGCTCGTCACCCTGCCGGCCGCCGGAATTGTCGGTGGCCTGGCTTCCTGGGTGGCCGGACGCGGCCCGCTCGGCGAGGCACTCGTCTTCCTGTGCCTGCTGGCCGGTGCGGCGGCAATCGTCGTGCGTTCGCGTCGCAACCCGGTTCACGCCGGGAACGTGAATGACGTCGAGCCGGTCCCGTCCGTGTCACCGGCTATGGCTGCGGCCTGAGAGCGGAGAGAGAAGAGAACATGGACATCAACTGGATGAATTTCCTCACCGTCTTCGTCGTCTCGGTCGGCGGTGCGCTGGTCATCACCATGGCATTCACCTCCGGTACCCGATTCCTGCTGGCCCGTGCCGACAGCACCGGCGGCACCCGTGTCGCCCAGACCGTCGGGGTCGTGATCTCGTGGGGAGCGGCAATCCTGGTGGCCCTCTACGGACTGTGGCTGATCCTGTCGACGACGTCGATCTTCGTGCGTCACTGAGCTTCGGCTCACTGCTCCTCAAGGGGCGATGAGCTGAGCAGATGAGAGGCCGGTGGGCATTGCCCACCGGCCTCTCATCGTTGTTGTCGGCTACCTGCTCAGCCGACGATCTCGGGTGCCTTCATCCGTGCGGCCGAGGCATCCGCGTCGTCGCCCTGTTCCTCTGCTGCCAGCTCGGCAGCGGTGCGTGCACGGTAGTTCTCCTTCTCGTGGGCCACTCTGGCCTCGTCCCAGCCGAGTGCTGCGGCCGCGATCTCGGCCACCTCGTCGACGGCCGCGCCACCGCGGTCGCGGGCCTCGGAGTTGAGCCGCACCCGGGCGACGAAGATGTCCTCGAGGTGGAGCGCCCCCTCCACGGTGCAGGCGCGATGGACCTCGGCGCGCAGGAACTGCGGAGCAGCGGCCAGGGGCTGGCCGAGTGTCGGGTCGGCATCGATGGTGGCGAGCAGGTCCGGGAGTTCCGATCCGTAGCGTGACAGCAGGTGCTTCATCCGATCGGCGTCGAAACCGTACTGCCTGCCGAGCCGCTTCGACTGGTTGCGCGTCGCGTCGAAGCCCTCGGCCCCCAGCAGCGGGAGCGCGGAGGTCACCGACGGCTTCGCCTTCGCCAGCGATGCACCCAGTGAGAAGTCGACGGCGTCCTCGGCCATCACCCGATAGGTGGTGAGCTTGCCGCCCGCAATGGCCACCATGCCGGGGATGACTTCGGTGACGGTGTGCTCCCGGGAGACCTTGGTCGACTTGGACTCGTCGAGCACCTTGGGCTGCAGCAGCGGTCGCAGGCCCGCGTAGGTGCCGATGATGTCGTCGCGGGTCAGTGGCTCGGCGAGCACCTCATTGGCGTGGTCGAGCACGTAGTCGATGTCGGCCGAGGTGGGCACCGGGTTCTTCAGCTGCTCGTGCCACGCCGTGTCGGTGGTGCCGATCACCCAGTAGTGCTGCCACGGGATGATGAACAGCACGGACTTCTCGGTGCGCAGGAACATACCGGTCTTGGCCTTCAGCCGCTCGCGCGGGATGACGATGTGGATGCCCTTGCTGGCGAGCACCTTCAGGCCGCCGCTGCCGCCGGCCAGCTCCTGGGTCTGCCCGGTCCACACGCCGGTGGCGTTGATGATGCGCCTGGCCCTGATGGTCACCGTCTCGCCGGATTCGAGATCCGTCGCCTCGGCGCCGATCGCGCGGCCGGAGTCGTCCTTGAGGATCTTCGTGACGCGCAGCCGGCTGACCGCCTGGGCGCCGTACTTGAGGGCGGTGCGGATCAGGGTGATGACCAGACGTGCATCGTCGACCCGGGCGTCGTAGAACTCGATGGCCCCGACCAGTGCCTCGGGCTTGATCTCGGGGAAGCGGCGCAGCGCGCCGGCCCTCGTGTGGTGGTGTTGCAGCGGAACCGTCTTGTGACCGCCTGCGCCGATCACGGCGAGGGCGTCGTACACGCCGACACCGACGGCCGAATAGGCGCGCTCGATGACGGGTTGCTTGAGCGGCCACAGGAAGGGTTGGGCCTCGACCAGGTGCGGGGCGATGGTGGTGAGCAGGCGACCGCGCTCCTTGAGGGCCTCGGCGACCAGCTTGAAGTCGAGGTTGTACAGATAGCGCAGTCCGCCGTGGACGAGCCGGGAGGAGCGGGAGGACGTTCCCCCGGCCCAGTCCTGGGCGTCGATGACGGCGGTGCTCAGGCCGCGCGACGCGGCATCCAGCGCGATACCCGCACCGGTGACACCACCGCCGATGACGAGTTCGTCGAAGGTCTGTGAACCCAGCGCTGCGATGGATTCGGTGCGCTGGTCGGGTGACAGGACAGTCACGACGTGCTCCTTTGCATTGAGTAAGGCAAGCCTCACCTACATGTTCTGTCCGCTCAACCCCCATGCACGATCGTGCAGCGAGCAGTTCGGTCGACGGTCGGGTGAGCAGACCGAGTGGGCCCCGCTGCTGCCTGCTGGGGAGCAGAGCAGCGCTGTCTCGGGAGCACTGTCCTGTGTGGCGCCGTGGCATGGTCGACCGCGGCGCTCCCGGGCCCGGAACGGCCGAGCGTCCGCCCCCAGAGAAATGCGCTCCCTCCGGATGATCGGCGCGTTCTGGCATCGCCGCCTGTCACGGACGTGTCCTACGATGGTTCCGGTTCGGCCTGCATGGACGGGGGTGTCGCCCGTGTGGCCGTGCCGGAGCCTCCTCGGTCGTGATGTGTGCGCGTCAACTGCGCGGAAAGAGGGCCATACCAATGACGAGCTTGACGTTCCTGGGTGCCAAGGACGAGATCGGAAACATCAGGACGTTCGTCTTCGACAAGCCGGACAAGGCGTGGCGCCCCGGCCAGTACCAGAAGTACGTGCTGCCGAATGTGGTCGGTGACGACGATGCGAAGACGCGTTACTTCACCATCGCCTCGGCCCCCAGCGAGAATGTCGTGCACATCAGCACGCGTGTCTCCGACAGCGCCTTCAAGCAAGCCCTCAATGCGCTGAAGCCCGGTGAACAGATCGAGGTGGAGGAACTGGACGGCGACTTCACCTGGGACGACGACACGCGGGTCGTCCTGGTGGCCGGCGGTATCGGCGTCACGCCCTACCGCAGTTTCTTGGTCGAAAGGGCTGCCAGCTCGAAGGCCATCCCCGCGCATCTGCTGTACTTCGGGCGCGACGAGAACTTCGCCTTCAAGGCAGAGTTCGACTCGATCGCGGCCGGACATCCCGAACTCACCGTCGACTATGTGGTGGGCGAGCAGATCTCGGCCGAGAACATCATCGCGAAGGCTCCGGAGTCCGCGGGCCAGGTCGTCTACCTGTCCGGCCCGGAGGGCCTGGTCGACGCCGTCGGCGAGGACCTCACCAAGCGCGGCGTCTCGATCAAGCAGGACTGGTTCCCCGGGTACACCGAGCAGGACTACTGAGCCACCACACGGCCCGACGCCTTTCGGGCAGCTCCGCAAAGGCGGCTGGCGTCAGCCGCGTCTGACCGGCGCGTGTGGTCAGCGCAGGTACGGCCCGGTCACCGAGGCGGGGTCGGCGGCCACCTCGTCGGGAGTGCCCTGTGAGACCACCCGGCCACCGCGGTCGCCGCCTGCGGGGCCGAGGTCGATGACGTGGTCCGCCTGCCGGATCACGTCGGGGGAGTGTTCGACCACGACGGCAGTGTTCCCCTCGTCGACGAGACGCTGGATCTGGGTCATGAGCATTCCGGTGTCTCGCGGGTGCAGGCCCGTGGTCGGCTCGTCCAGGATGTAGACCGTGTGGCCCCGACGGGCCCGGTGCAGTTCGGCGGCGAGCTTCACCCGCTGGGCCTCGCCTCCGGACAGTTCGGTTGCCGGTTGGCCGAGCCGTGCGTACCCGAGCCCCACCTTGTCGAGGGCATCGAGGGGGCCGAAGACGGACGGCACCTCGGCGAAGACGCGGAGGGCCTGGGTGACGCCCATCGCCAGGACATCGGCGATGCTGTGGCCGTGCCAGCGCACCTGCAGGGTCTCGGGCGCATACCTGCTCCCGCCGCACGTGGGGCACGGGGCATAGGTGCCCGGCAGGAAGAGCAGCTCCACGGACACGCTGCCCTGGCCCTCGCAGGTCTCGCAGCGGCCGGCCGTGGCGTTGAACGAGAAGCGGCTGGCGGTCCATCCCCGCGACACCGCCTCGGGGGTGCGGGCGAACAGCTCGCGGACCCCGTCGAAGGCGCCGGTGAACGTGGCGATCGTCGAACGCGGGGTGCGCCCGATGGGACGCTGGTCGACCGTGACCATGCGGGTGACCGGCTCCGCGCCGGCGATGCGGGCGTGCTGTGCCGACGGTGGCGATCCCGGCGCCAGCGCGACGAGCAACGATCCGGGCGAGTCGGTGGGTGCTGGTGGGGTGGCGGTGCCGCCAGCCCTGCGTTGCCCACGACGCTGATCCAGCCAGCTCTCCAGAGAAGCTCTCAGGGCCGTGCCCACCAGGGTGGACTTGCCGGATCCGCTCACTCCCGTGACGACGGTGAGGACGCCGAGCGGGATGTCGACGTCGAGTCCGTGGAGGTTGTGGCAGTGCACCTCGCGCAGCCGGATGCCGGCGCTCGCCACACGATGTCGGGACGGGCGAGGGGTGTGCAGGCCGGCGAACAGGAAGGGGCGGGTGGCGGACTCCTCGATCCTCCTCAGACCGTCGATGGGTCCGGAGTAGACGATGCGTCCGCCCTGCTCGCCGGCCTCGGGGCCCACGTCGACGAGCCAGTCGGCGTGACGCACGACCTGCATGTTGTGCTCGACCACGAGCAGCGAGTTCCCCTGGCTGCGCAACCGGTGCAGTGCCCGGACCATGCGATCCGTGTCGCTGGGGTGCAGGCCGCTGGAGGGCTCGTCCAGCACGTAGAGCACGCCGAACAGGCCGGAGCGCAGTTGTACTGCGAGCCTCAGCCGTTGCAGCTCCCCGGCCGACAGGCTGGGCGCGCGGCGGTTCATGCTTAGATGGTCCAGCCCCAGCTCGCGGATCACCGAGATCCTGGACCGGATGTCGCGGGCCAGGGCGACGGCCGCCTCGCTGACCTCGCCCGAGTCCGGACGCGTCACCGCAGCCCGGGGATGCTGCAGCGTCGCCGTGGCTTCCAGGACCCCGTCGAGTTCTGCCACCGGCAGGTCGATGAGCTCGTCGATGGAGTGGCCGGCGAAGTGCACGCGCAGGGCCTCCGGGTTGATCCCCGATCCGCGGCAGGCCTCGCAGCGGGAGGAGACGAGGAACTGCGCAGCCCGCTGGCGCATCCGCTCCGATCCGCTGGAGCCGAAGGTGTGCAGCACGTAGCGCCGGGCGCTCATGAAGGTGCCCTGGTAGGGCCGCTGGGTGCGGGAGGGATCACGTACCGGGTGCACGGTGACCACCGGCTGTTCGTCGGTGAACAGGATCCAGTCCCGGGTCCGTTGCGGCAGCGAGCACCAGGGCATGTCCACGTCGATGCCCAGGGTGGTGAGGATGTCACGGTAGTTCTTGCCCTGCCAGGCACCCGGCCAGGCAGTGACGGCGCCTTCGCGGATGGTGAGCCGGGGGTCATGCACGAGGGATGCCTCGGTGGCGGTGTGCACCTGGCCCTGCCCCTGGCACACCGGGCAGGCGCCCCTCGGCGTGTTGGGGGAGAAGGAGTCGGAGTCGAGACGCTCGGTGGTGTGCGGGGGATAGCTGCCGGCCCGTGAGAACAACAGCCGCAGGGAGTTCGACAGCCGCGTCATCGTGCCGACCGTGGTCCGCTGCGAGGGGACGCTGCGGCGTTGCTGCAGTGCGATCGCCATCGGCAGCCCGGTGATGTCACCGATGTGCGGGGCACCGACCTGTTGGATGAGTCGGCGTGCGTAGGGCGCGACCGATTCCAGGTAACGGCGCTGGGACTCCGCGAAGATCGTGCCGAACGCGAGCGACGACTTTCCCGAGCCGCTGACTCCGGTGAAGGCGACGAAGGCATTGCGGGGGATGTCGAGATCGACGTGGTCCAGATTGTTCTCGCTGGCGTCGGTGACGTGGATCATCTGCTCGGAGGGGTCGGCTTCCACTCACGTCACCTCACTGGGGATTCGGGCCATCGGCTCCGGGTCCTGGCGGCTCAGCGGCCCCGGCCGTGCCGAACGTTACCCCACCCGTACCGTCGATCGGCTGGTGTGCCGTCGCCCGGGGCCCACGCCCACTCGCTCCCACCCGGTGCAGGCAGCCGATCGGATGACCTGGGGTGCCCTGTGAGGCGGGATGGGGGACAAGTCGGGGAACCGGGGCTTTGCCCGCCCCCGGCGAGCGGGCAGCATCGGGAAGGGCAGGTCCGCGAACCGGAGGGAGCATGCATGATCGAGATCTCGAACCCCAGCGACATCGCACCCCTGCGCGAGGTGGTTGTCGGGCCCTACAAGAGTTTCACCTGGTGGGACCTTGTCCGGGGATCGCTGCGCCATCCGGATCTGGCCAGCCTGCGGTACCTGAGGAACAACACCGTCGAGGTTCCCCGCCACGACCGTGCGCAGGCCCAGCACGCCGCATTCGTCCAGCTGCTCGCCGACTCGGGCGTCCGGGTGCGGGCTCTCGACCGGCTCCACGACGTGGACGTCCAGCTCTACCCGCGAGATCTCGCCTTCGCCGTCGACGACACGCTGTTCCTGGCACGCTCCCGCGACCCGATCCGGCGCAAGGAACAACGGGCGCTCGAGCCACTGCTGCCCCGGGTGTCATCCCTGGAGCGGCTCGCCGGGGGCCACATCGAGGGCGGGGACGTCATCGTCACCGACGAGGACGTGCTCGTGGGCCTCAGCGAGGCCACGGACCTGGCAGGGATCAGCGCGCTGCGCCAGGCCTTCGCGCGCGCCGGAGTCGACCGGGAGATCGTGCCGATCGAGTTCTCCGGACGCGGGGTGGTGCACCTGGACACCAAGTTCACGATGGTGGGGCCGAAACTGGGGTACACGCACTCGGCGTCGCTCACCCCGTATTCGCGCAGCCTGCTCGCCGAGCGCTTCGAGCTCATCGAGGCCAGTGACGAGGAGGCATCGTCGCTGATGGTCAACACACTTGCTCTGGCCCCGGACCGCGTGGTCATCGACTCGCGGGCGCCTCGGCTGGCCGAGGCGTTGCGTGCACACGATGTCGAGCCGCTCGCCCTGGATTTCTCGGAGGTCACCCGGTTCCCCGGCGGGTTCCGCTGCGCGACCCTGCCCCTGCGCCGAGGTGGGCCGGCAGTCGGCTGAGAGTGCTGCGGCAGCGGGGGCCCCTACTGCGGGTGGACCAGGCAGATCGATCCATCCGGACGACGACCTATGGCGTCGGAAGCAGCAGCATGGGGTGGGTGGCGCGGCACGGCGCCGGTGTCGCGCAGGAAAGAGGACTCCCAGATGACCCCCGATGTGAACGAGCTGCCCACCGAGAGCGCCGACGCCACCCTTGCGTCGCGCGGGTGGCGTCGTGCGCGAGGCGCCCTGGCGAGTGCGAGCAGCAGGAACATCTACTTCTCCGCCGTGGCGATCCCCGGGCACATCGTCATGGCGATCTCGAAGGGGGCGGTGCTCTTCGCCAGCTTCTCGGCGTTCATGACCGCGACGGTGATGTTCACGCTGGGGCTGGCACGCATAAAGTTCCTCGTCATCCGTGCCCACCGGCGCGTTCGCCAGGGCAACTCGATCACGGCGGTGCCGACCGCCTACCGGCTCACCGGACTCATCGTGCTCGTCCTGTCCGGGTTGTGGGTCGTCTCGTGCCTGCCGCTGGCCATGGGCGGGGAGTTCGCGCCGCGGTACAACCACATCGTGGCGCTCGCGATCGCCACGATGGCCTTCACCGAGCTCGCCTTCTCGGTGCACGGTTTCTTCGCCTCGCGAAGGTACATGGACGCGCTGATGGAGGCGATCAAACTCAGCAATCTTGCGTCGTCGATCATCCTGCTGGTGCTCACCCAGGCGGCCCTGCTGTCGATGACACCCGACGCGCCGGCCATATCCCGCACCAACGGGTGGTTCGGTGTCGGGGCGGGAGTGATGGCCGCACTGATCGGCGTGTTCATGCTGGTGCGCAGCCGGCGGGGGATCGTCTGGCCCGAACGTGCCGGGGACGATGGTTGGACGGACGGATCAGCTGCCGGGATCCTGCCGTGAACATTGAGAGGCCGGGTCAGGCCCGGGGTTGCCGGGCGCAGCCGGTTCAACCCCACTCAGCTTCTCGGGGGCGTGCCAAGAAGGTCCTGAGGCTTCACGTCGATGACAGGACATGTCGCCTGTATCGCATTGTGACTTGGGAAACGACGAATTCGCTTGTCCGTGACGAGGAACGATCCGTCACTTCGTGGCGTTCGGCAGCCAGACTCCCGACCAGCCGATGAATGGCTCTCCCCAGCTCTTCACAGGGGTGTCGATCGAGATCAGCCCGACCTGGCCCCCGGGGCCTGCTCCGTTGCTGTAGACCTTGCCGTCACCTGCATACATGGCAACGTGTCCGTACGGATTTCCCACCGCGTCGCCGCTGTACCAGATCAGTGCGCCCAGTGGAATGTTGGACATGTCCGTGTGCATCTGACCGGCGCTGGAGACCTGTGCGGCTGCCTCCTGGGCGCTGTTCTCGCCCGAGCTGGTGTAGCCGTAGAAGTCCGCCACGAGTGCCAGGCACATGTTGCCGAAATTCTCGTTCCCGGTCATGGACTTCGCCTTCACCAGCGCGTCGGCGACGACGAGCGGCGTCTTCTGGTTGGGGGCGGTGGTTCCGTCCACGGATGTCGGCACAGGGGGGGTCGGGGAAGGAGTGGGGGTGGCGGAGACACTCTGGGTCTGCGAGGAGGTCGAGGTCGTGGGGCTGGCGGCAGCTGAGCTGTCGGCCGACGCCTCGGATGCCACCGCGGTGGGGGAGCCACCCTTCCCGACTGGCACGGCGTGTGCACTGCTCACGGATGAGGAGTTCGCGCTGCTGGCGCCGAAGACGCTCTGGATCGAGGTTCCGGAGATCATCTGGGTGCCGGTGGCAGCCGCGCCGGTCGAAATGCCGAAGCATGCCAGTGAGCCGAACACCGCGACGACCCCGAGTCCACTGATGAGGGTCTTCGGGCTGAACCGGCGGGAACCGCGGGTGCGGGTGGACGACAGCGGATTGCTCGGGGCGGGGGTCTTCGTGACCGTTGTCACGCCGACGGATGTGACCTCGGAAGGCGTGGCGGCGAGGACACGGGTGGGCGCCCAGGCCGAGCCGGCACTGTCCGCTGCGATCGATGTCGTGCTCTCCTGCGCTCGCGCGGGCAGCGCACCACGGGTGGGGACTGCTCCGCTCCCATCCGAGGCAGTCGCGTCGATCAGCGCAGCGGAGGTGCCCGCAGCCGCTCGCATCGGGCCGAGGACACGAGCAGGCCTGGCGGGCCCGAGCTGCATTCCCACGCGTGCCGGCTGGGGCATTGCGTGACGAGGCAGCTGGACCGTGTCATCCAGGAGGAAACGTGCCCCATGACCGGAGGCAGTGGCTCGGGCCGGCAGATAGCCGTCGCTCCCCAGCTCCGAACGACGTGGTTCGGACTGGAAGCGCGAGCCACGTGCGTGCCGGGGGGCGGGCGAGGAGTCAGGCCGGCCAGCTGGCACTGCCTGGGCTCTGCTTGCGCTCATTCGAATCCTCGTCCCGGAGGGAAGCCGCGTCTGTGAGTTGCTCACCCCTCGAGCGTTACCTGAGAGGGTTGCTCACATCTTCTCAGGTGATCTTAAGCCACCCGCCGACGGGGTCTCAACCCGGGGCCACCCCAAGTGCCTGTGAATCCTCGGAACCGGCATGCAGGGGGCCGCAGCGGACCCGTCGGCTCGAAAGACTGCTCCTCGCTGCTCGGTGACCGCGGGCCATCCGGCCCAGCATTTCTGGCGTTGTTCCGGCGGTCCGGTGTGTCGCTCGATCGGGGGAGGGGGCATGGGCCCGGGAGTGCAGAGTCATCCGTGACGGGCACGGCGGTCCGGAGTGGGCGAGGCGCACCTGTGTTTCAATGGCGGGCATGCGCCCCTGTGGAAATGCACCCCACATTGCGGCCGCATTCACCGTGGTGGTCGCTGCCGGCACCATTGCCGTCGCAGCAATTCTGCCGTCCTCGCCTTTCAGGGCGGGTCAGAGGGAGTCGGTGCCGAATGCATCGGTGAGCACCTCCGGCGCTGTGCAGTGGACCGGTGGTTCCGCTGTCCCGAGCAGTCATGCGGATCAGACGTGCACGGGAAACCCCGTGTCCGCTCCGTCGGGTGCGTCGACGCTGGCCGGCGCCGTGCAGGCCGTGGAGCACAGTGACGATGCCTCGGTCCAGCTGTCGTGGTACGACCCTTCCCGCGGAGTTGTCACGGTGGGCGATCTGGAGGATTTTCCTGCGTGGAGCACCATGAAGGTTCCACTGTCACTCGCTGTCATCGAGGCCGGCGGAGGACACGACCACCAGGACGAGATCGCGGCGGCCCTGGAGAATTCGGACAACTCGGCCGCTGATGTCCTGTGGAATTCCCTCGGGGACAGCGATACCGAGCGCGCGAATGCGGTGACCGAGGTTCTGCGAACGGGCGGCGACGAGGCGACCACCGTGCCGACGCAGACTGAATGGGCCGGCTACAGCATCTTCGGACAGACCCAGTGGGACACCGCGCATCAGGTCAGTTTTCTCACCCGTCTGCCGTGTCTGACGGGCGCAGGTGAGGTGGTCGCCGCCATGTCCGCCGTCTCCGCCGACCAGCGCTGGGGGCTGGGACGTCAGAAGTCCGCGGCCTTCAAGGGCGGCTGGGGCCCCACTCACTCGGGTGGATACACGGCGCGTCAGCTCGGATGGTTCCCCGATGGCCAGGGGAACCGCGTCATCGTTGCGATGGCGGCCCAGGCCGGCTCGTTCAACGCCGCGACAGCTGTGCTGGACGAGCTCTCGGCCAGGCTCGGATGAGGATCCGGCGGGCGGATCAGCGGATGAAGACCTCGGCCTGATTTCCACCGGCGCAGGTGGTCAGGGCATTCACCGTCGAACAACTCATCGTGTAGGTCTGTCCCGTCACCGTGCTGTACGCCTGGACAGTCTGGGTGGACGACTGCGGGGAGGCCCAGTAGGCCTGCGCGACATTGAGGGCGAATTGGCAGCTGGTCTTGTCGTTCACGGCCACCTGGGTGTCACATTCGCTGCTGTCGGCCGGGAATGACGAACCGGTCTGAACCGTCGTGGGATAGCTGTTGGTCGACTCGGAATAACTCGTCTGGGTCGAGCTCGCGACATATGTCGGCAGGCTCTGGGACTCGGAGCTGACACTGTTGAAGAGCTTGAGAATTCCGACCGACCACAGGATCACGAAGCACAGGCTCAGCACCACCATTGACAGCAGGACGAGCCAGAATGCCTTCCAGTAGGGCGCGCCGTCCTGACCGTTCCGGCGGGCTTCGTTGGAGGCGATGCTTGCGGGGATGAGCCCGAAGAGCCCGAAGAACAGTGTGATGAGCACCGTCGGCACGAGGCTGGGGGGCTCGGGGACCCAACCGCCCGGCCGCCCCGGCATCGCACCCAGCACTGCGCCGCACCGCGGGCACCGCGCCATGTTCGGATTCAGCGGCTGCCCGCACTGGGGGCAGTAGGCAGTCATCGGGTAGTTGCTCACGATCAAGACCTTTGCACGACGGATGCACGCGTGTTCCTGGCGAACGGCTGCACAGCCGCACAGTACTACCGGGCGCTGACGTCGATTCCGGCCGGGGACACATTCATGAATGACCCCGGAATTGTGAATGATTCCGGAGTGTCCTGAACAGAACCCGTGAGCAGTGAACTCATTTCCCGGAACCGCTGAATCAGCGGGAAAGAGCAATTTGTGGAGCTAAGGGGATTCGAACCCCTGGCCTCTTCCATGCCATGGAAGCGCGCTACCAACTGCGCCATAGCCCCAACTGTTGGGTCGTCCGCCCTCTCGGGTGAAGCGACCTGGGAATACTAGCGCGAAGCGGCCACGGCGCCAAAATCGGGTGTCGGTGCTGGTGGGGAGGCAGCGGACGAGCCCCGTGGTGGCGATTGCATGCACTCGGTGGGCACGGCAGTCACCCGGGCCGCCGACCCGCTCCGGTTCCCCGGTCCGGCGGCCGCGGCCCGGCGCGGCTCAGGCAGGTACGAGCAGCGCCGTGATCTGGCGCTGGTTCTGACCGGCGAGGATGAGCGTCGTGTCACCGCGCGCCTTGTCCATGCGGATCGAGCCGTGCTGCGTCGTGCCGGCCGAAATACTGCCGTTGGCCATCGACCCACGGGCGCGCACCTCGTCGGTGCTCGAATTGTCCAGCCCGAAGAATGTGTAGGACAGCGAACCCGAGGTGGCCGTGAGCGTCATCTGGACCGTCACTCCGCTGGAGTCCCAGGTGCTGGACTCGATCGTCCAGGTTCCCGAGAAAGTGGCGGTGGTCACCGGGATGCTGTTGGTCACCGAGGCCGTGCCGGCCGACGCGCTGGTCTTCGCAGACGTGCTGGCCGATGGCGTGGAACTTGCCGCGGCAGGCTTCTGGTCAAGGGTCTGCGGGCGCATCGCAACGATGACGATGGCCACCACGACGGCCAGCGTCACCAGACCGATGACCAGCAGGGGGCCACGTCGCGACGGGACCTTGTATGCCGCGATGGCATCGGTGACCGGTGGTGGGCCGCCGGCGTCTCTGTCACCACCTCGCTGATCGCCACCGGCCTGTGCCGGGGCCGGACGATAAGGCTGCCCGGGGCGAGGGGGCCGCGGCGGCGCACCGTTCCCGCCGGCGCCCTGTTGCGGAGGCTCCCATCCCTCACCAGAACTCGCGGAGGGGAAGTCCTCGGGCAGATCGCCGTACGGATCGATCCCTTCGGCGGGATCCTGTGCCTGACCGGACGCGTGAGCCGGGGGCGCCGCCGCCGATGCGTCCGGGTTGTCGGCGCCAGCTCGTGGCGAGTTGGGTGATTCGGGCTCACTCATGGTGACCAAAGCCTATGTCGTGGCACTGTCCGGCCTTGGTGTGGACATGTCGGCGTGCGAGCCGTCGGGGCAGTACAGCAGACGGGTGTGACACGGTCGGGGTCATTCCACACGAAGCCGGGCCCGCAGCTCGGTTGTGCACAGTTCGGCGCAGCCATGACGAGGAGACCGCAGCGGCGAACACAGTCCGGGTATGACACAACAGCCAACCCACCTCAGAGTCTCAGGCCCCACCGATCTCCTGGCCATCGTGCCGTACTGGCTCGGCTACCAACCCAGCGACTGCGTCGTCGTCATGGCCGAGAGTGAAGGCCGGATCCAGTCCGGCTGCGCCCTGTCCCTGGACCAGTGCGGCGACGTGGACATACTGTCCGATCTCGCGGTGCTGCTCGCCGCGGGACACGAGCCGGCCGGCTATCTCCTCATCGGCTACGGGGACCGATGTGGCGCCGAGCTGGCATTGCTCAAGGTCGCGTCAATCCTCAGGGATCAGGACATCCTGCAGTGCATCCTGGTGGACGCCGGTCGCTACTGGATGTGCAGTGAGGGTGAGCGGACCGACGTCGAGCCCGGTCATCTCCTGGACGGTCCCCCGTCGCCCGCCGCCACGGCCGCAGTGCAGGCCGGGCTCCAGTTCTTCGGTTCCAGACGCGACGTCGTCGCCCTCGTCGAAGGCCCCGACGAGTTCGACGACGAGGCTGACTTCCTGTGGCGGGAAGCCTGCTCGAGCACCGCCAGTTGGGGAACTGCGCGGCGCACGCGTCTGGTCGACCAGTGCCTGCGCGATTCGGTGAGAGAGCTTCGCCAACCGGACGCACTGCGCTGCGCGCAGCTGGGCTCG
Organism: Propionibacterium sp.; assembly: GCA_049297835.1. Lineage (GTDB taxonomy): Bacteria > Actinomycetota > Actinomycetes > Propionibacteriales > Propionibacteriaceae > Propionibacterium. The sequence continues at coordinate 7,622 of JBAQVA010000127.1, read as the reverse complement.
GTGGTGCAGGACATCACCATCCGTGACCACGCCTGGCTGGCGATGGACCTGGACGATGGCTGGCGGCACCAGCAGCTGTGGCTGTGGGTGATTGCCGTCACCCCCGCGAGTTCTTCCGCCCCAGTGCTGTGCCTCGCCGCGGTGGCGTCCTGGCTGAGTGGCGGGGGAGCGCTGTTCACCGAGTGCGTGAACAGGTGCGAGCGGTTGCACCCGGACTACTCCATGCTCGGCATCGTCCGGGAGTTGCACGACTGCGCCGTTCCGCCCAGCCTGTGGCAGGAATTGAGCCCCTCGTTGCGGGACCAGGCACGGGCCACGCATGCGTGACCGGCCCCCGGGACGCAGCAGGTCAGCGTCTGAGCCGTGAGGCCCACAGGGAACGGAAGCCGCATCCACTATGCTGTGCGCATGCATGGTTGCGTCGAGCTTCTTGGCCAGCCACGACCGTCACGTCGGTGACACACCGGCAGCGGGTCGTGGCTCCCTGATGTCCCTCCGGACATCGGGGTTTTTGTTTGTCAGGGGCGCGATGGACAGGCAGTTGCGCATTCTCGAACGCGCGGTCATGGGTGTGGACAGCACAGGAGGCACGGGACAGTGAGCCAGGTCGGGTCGAAGGACGAGTCACAGGCCGAGGAGGTCGACCGGGCGGGCTACGACGCGAAGGCGGCGGAGACCAAGTGGCAGACGTACTGGTCGCAGCACGAGACCTTCCGGGCTCGCGATGACGACCCTCGCGAGCGTCGCTATGTGCTCGACATGTTCCCCTACCCCTCCGGGGACCTCCACATGGGTCACGCCGAGGCCTACGCGATGGGCGACGTGGTGGCCCGGATGTGGCGGCTGAGGGGCTACAACGTGATGCACCCGATCGGTTGGGACGCCTTCGGCCTGCCCGCCGAGAATGCCGCCATCCGCAACAACGAGCATCCTGCCCGGTGGACCTACGAGAACATCGCCACCCAGAAGAAGTCCTTCCAGCGCTACGGCCTGAGTCTGGACTGGAGCCGTGAACTGCACACCTGCGACGAGGAGTACTACGTCTGGACGCAGTGGCTCTTCCTCGAGTTCTTCAAGAAGGGACTTGCCTACCGCAAGGACGGCTACGTCAACTGGTGCCCCAAGGACCAGACCGTGCTCGCCAACGAGCAGGTCAAGGAAGGCCTGTGTGAGCGGTGCGGGTCGGTCGTGACCAAGCGCGAGCTCACCCAGTGGTACTTCCGGATCACCGACTACGCCCAGCAGCTCCTCGACGACATGGAGCAGCTGGAGGGCAAGTGGCCCGAGCGGGTGCTGGCCATGCAGCGCAACTGGATCGGCCGCTCCGAGGGCGCCTGGGTGGACTTCACGATCGAGGGCCGCGACAAGCCGGTCACCGTCTTCACGACTCGCCCTGACACCCTCTACGGAGCGACCTTCATGGTCGTCGCGCCGGACAGTGCGTTGGCCGACGAGATCGTCTCCGACGAGCGGCGTCCGGGCTTCGAGAAGTACCTGGAGAAGGTCAAGCGCTCAAACGAGATCGAGCGGCTGTCCACCGAGCACGTCAAGACCGGCGTGCCGCTGGGCGTCGAGGCGATCAATCCGGTCAACGGGGAGAAGATCCCGGTGTGGACCGCCGACTACGTACTGTCCGAGTACGGCTCCGGCGCGATCATGGCCGTGCCCGCGCACGACCAGCGCGATCTCGACTTTGCCACGAAGTACGACCTGCCGGTGCGGCGCGTCATCGACACCGGCGAGCCGGACCCCGCCGAGTCGCGGGTGGCGACCACCGGCGACGGCGTCTACGTGAACTCCGGCCCGCTCGACGGGCTGCCCGACAAGGACTCCGGCAAGAAGACGATCATTGCCCAACTCCAGCACGACGACGCCGGCAGGGCGACCGTCACCTACCGGCTGCGCGACTGGCTGCTCTCCCGCCAGCGCTTCTGGGGTTGCCCCATCCCGATCATCCACTGCCCGACGTGCGGCGACGTGCCGGTCCCGGAGGACCAGCTCCCGGTGAAGCTGCCGGATCTGCGCGGCGAGGCCCTGGCCCCGAAGGGGGTGTCACCGCTGGCCGCGGCCACCGAGTGGAAGCAGGTCAGCTGCCCCAACTGCGGAGGCCCGGCCGAGCGTGACACCGACACGATGGACACCTTCGTGGACTCCTCGTGGTACTACCTGCGCTACTGCTCCCCGGGCTACGACAAGGGCCCCTTCCGCCGCGAGGATCTCGCGCGGTGGGCTCCCATCGACCAGTACGTCGGTGGCGTCGAGCATGCCACGATGCACCTGCTGTACTCCCGCTTCTTCACGAAGGTGCTGCGCGACCTGGGCTACGTCGACTTCAACGAGCCCTTCACCCGCCTGCTCAACCAGGGCCAGGTGATCAACCAGGGCAAGGCGATGAGCAAGTCGCTGGGCAACGGTGTCGACCTGGGTGAGCAGCTCGACAGGTACGGGGTCGATGCGGTGCGTCTCACCGTGGTCTTCGCCGGGCCCCCGGAGGACGACATCGACTGGGCCGACGTCTCCCCGGCCAGCTCGCTGCGCTTCCTGCAGCGTGCCCACCGGCTCGCCCTTGAGGTGAGCTCCCTTCCGGGCAGTGATCCGGCCGAGGGCGACCTGGCGCTGCGCAAGGCCACCCACAAGGCGATCTCCGCGATCAGTGATCTCATCGACGCCGGCCGTTTCAACGTCGCGGTCGCCCGCATCATGGAACTCGTCAACGCCACCCGCAAGACCGTTGACGCAGCAGGCAAGGGCGGGGCCGATCCGGCCGTGCGCGAGGCCGTCGAATTCGTCGCCCAGGCGCTGAGCCTGTTCGCGCCCTACGTCGCCGAGGAAATGTGGGAGACGCTGGGCCGCGAGCCCTCGATCGCGAACAGCACCTGGCCGACCCCCGATCCCCAGCTGCTGATCGCCGACGAGGTCACCATGGTCGTCCAGGTGCAGGGCAAGGTCCGCGCGAAGCTGCAGGTCAGCCCACAGATCAGCGAGCAGGATGCGGTGTCCGCGGCGATGGCTGACGAGAACGTCCAGCGTGCGCTGGCTGGGCGCCCGGTGCTCAAGACGATCACCAAGCTGCCACGGATGGTGAGCATCGTTCCCGGCAAGTGAACGGGCAGGCGGGCGGCGTGCCAGCCGTTCGCCCGCCGCGGTGACGGGCAAGGATCCGGCAGCGCGATCGGCACAGCGTGATCGGCAGGTGCGCCGTAGGCGCGCACACGAACGGGCGCTCCGGAGGCTCGCAGACGATCGGGCGCACCGGAGGTGCGCTGGGAAACGCACAGACGAAGGGGCGGGCATGGACTGGTTGCTGCACGGAGTCGACGTCCTCGGGGAGGGCGAGCGTGAGCTCTACCTGCACGATGGGCAGATCACCGATCCGGCACGGGCCCCGCAGGGCACGCGGGTCGTGGACTGCTCGGGTCTGATCGCCCTTCCCGCCCTCGTCGATCCCCACACCCACCTGCGCGATCCGGGCTCCGGCGACGCCGAGACCATCGCCTCCGGTCTGAAGGCGGCTGCGGCCGGTGGCTACGGAGCGGTCTTCGCCATGCCCAACACCGCTCCGGTCGCCGACAACGCCCGAGTGGTCGAGTACGAGGCCGACACCGCGGCACGGCTCGGCGGTGTCGACCTCCATCCGATCGGCGCCGTGACGGAGGGCCAGCAGGGCCACGAGCTCGCTGACATCGCAGCCATGGCGGGGAGCCGAGCTCATGTCGCGATGTTCAGCGACGACGGCCACTGCGTGGCCCGCTCCGATGTGATGCGCGACGCGCTGAGAGCCGTGCACGACACCGGAGCGGTGCTGGCCCAGCATGCCCAGGATCCGCTGCTGACGGTGGGCGCCCAGATGGACGACGGCGAGCTGGCGCGCAGTCTGGGGAAGACCGGCTGGCCGAAGATGGCCGAATCGGTGATCATCGCCCGTGATGCGATCATGGCCGACGAGCTCGGGGCCCGGCTGCACGTCTGTCACGTCTCGACCGCCAGCGGGGTCGAGGTGGTGCGCTGGGCGAAGTCGATGGGTTATCCGGTCACCGCCGAGGTCACTCCCCACCATCTGGCCCTCGACGTCGACGACGCCGCCGGTCTGGACCCGGCCTTCAAGGTGAACCCGCCGCTGCGCAGCCCGGCCGACGTGGCGGCGGTGCGTGCGGCATTCCTCGACGGCACGCTCGACATGGTCGGGACCGACCATGCTCCCCACCCGGATTCCGCGAAGGCCTGTGGATGGGACGAGGCCGCAAACGGCATGCTCGGCCTGGAGACCGCGCTCGCCGTCGTGGCAGATCTGTTCGTCCGCGACGGGCGGATGAGCTGGAGACAGCTGGCACAGCGAATGTCCGACCGCCCCGCAGCGCTGCTCGGTCTGCAGGACCGCTACGGCGCCGACCTTGCCGTGGGCAGGCCGGCCAGCCTGTGCCTGGTCGATCCCAACGCCCGTTGGCAGGTGGATCCGCAGCGGCTGGCATCGGTTGCACACAACACCCCGTACGCCCGCCGCAGCTACCGCACCCGGGTCGTCGCGAGCGTCCTCCGGGGCGTCCCCACCTTCGACGCGAACGCTCTGTTCGCCATGACATGATGGCGATCGTGGGCACAGAAATGTGCCGCCGTCGACGATGACCGACGACATCAAGGCTTGGAGGCGACATGGGGCGCGACTACGAGTACGTGCGGCGTGACGGCAAGGAAGTCGTGAGGATCGCGGCCCGTGGGCGAGAGGTGCTCACCCACCCCATGATCAACTACGGCACCGCCTACACCCAGGACGAGCGGCGGGCGCTGGGCATCAGCGGTCTGCTGCCGTCCGGCGTGATGAGTGTCTACGAGCAGATCAAACGCCTCTACCGTCAGTACCTCGCCGAGCCCAGCGACCTGGCACGCTTCGTCTTCCTCGGCGGACTCCAGGATCGCAACGAGATCCTGTTCTACCGCCTCATCTCCGAGCACATCGAGGAGATGCTCCCGATCATCTACACGCCGACGATCGGGCGGGCCATCCAGGAGTACAGCCACCTCTACCAACGCCCGCGGGGCGTCTTCATCGACATCGACCACCCCGAGATGATCGAGCAGGCGCTCCTCGACTACGGCCGTGACAGCGATGACGTCGATCTCATCGTGGTGACCGATTCGGAAGGCATCCTGGGGATCGGCGACCAGGGGGTCGGCGGGGTGTCGATCACTGTCGGCAAGCTGTCGGTCTACACCGCCGCCGCGGGCATCCACCCCGGGCGCGCCCTGCCCGTCGTGCTCGACACCGGGACCAACAATCTCCAGCTGCTCAATGACGACGGCTATCTCGGCGTTCGGCACTCGCGGATCCGCGGGGAGCGCTACGACGAATTCATCGACAAGTTCACGGCCACCGCGCACCGGCTGTTCCCGCACGCAATGCTGCACTGGGAGGATTTCGGGCCGGCCAACGCGCACCGGATCCTTGCCCGCTACCGCGACGAACTGTGCACCTTCAACGATGACATCCAGGGCACGGCCGCCGTCGTGGCCGCCGCCGTGCTGTCGGCGGTCAAGCGCTCCGGAGTGCCGCTGGGCGAGCAGCGCATCGCTGTCCACGGCGCGGGCACAGCCGGGGTCGGGATCTCCGACCTGCTCGTGCAGCTGTTGGTCGAGGACGGCATGGACGAGCAGGAGGCCCGTTCGCACTTCTGGCCGCTGGGCAGCCGTGGCCTGATCATCGAGGGTTCGCCGATGCGGGACTTCCAGCAGCCCTATGCGCGTTCCCAGCAGGACGTCACGGGATGGCGCGGCTCACACGGCCGCTACGACCTCGCCGAGGTGGTGCACCAGGTGCATCCGACGATGCTCATCGGCTCCTCCGCCCAGCCCGGCACCTTCACCGAGCCGATCATTCGCGAGATGGCCTCCTACCAGGACCACGCCATCATCATGCCCCTGTCGAACCCGACCTCGAAGGCCGAGGCACTGCCCGGCGACCTGCTCGAGTGGACCGATGGCACGGCACTCATCGCCACCGGTTCCCCCTTCGACCCGGTGGACTTCCACCGCACGCGCTATGTCATCGCCCAGGCGAACAATGCGCTGGTCTTCCCCGGCATCGGGCTCGGGGTGATCACGACCCGGGCGAAGCGGATCAGTCACAAGATGATCCTGGCGGCCGCGAAGGCGGTCGCGGTGGCCGGAGCCAGCACGAGCAGGGGAGCATCGCTGTTGCCGGCCATCGACGAGTTGCGCTCGGTCTCGGCCCAGGTGGGGCTCGCGGTGGCGCGGCAGGCTGTTGAGGAGGGCCTGGCCGAGGTCACTCCCGACGACGATGTCCAGGCGATCTCCGAGCAGATGTGGCGTCCGGACTATCCGCTGGTCGAGGTCGTCGACTCGATCTGAGCGAGCTGACGCAGCAGCTGCGGGAACGGCGGTTGTCCCCAGATCGTGGGTCGGCTGACCCTTCCGGGGCCACCCGGCACACCGTAGGGATGTGCACGACAGCCCCGCCAGGTCTGCAGACCGCGAGCGACTCGCCGAGCGCCTGAGGGAACTCATGGCGGGCGGGCCGCCGCTGCTCCGTGGTCCCCGGCGGGCCAAGCTGGGAATCGATCCCGCGTTCCCGATGGACGACGAGCTCGATCCTGAGCGGCCCGAACTCGTCGCCGATGGCCCTGGGCAGCCGGATGCCGGCGGCGGACTCGTCGATCATGTGTCGGCCGACGGGGATGACCTTCCCGAGCTGCCAGCGGCCGGGGATGGGCCGGACGAGGACGCCACAGGTGGCCCGTCCGGCACCCGCCCCGGAATCGTGCACGTCGTCCGAGACTTCGGACGCACCCACCTGGGCATCGTTGCCGTGGTCTGCGCGGCCTTGCTCGTCTTCGCCGGGAGCCAGGTGCTGGCGGCCAGGGCCACCACGGTTCCCGACGTCTCGACATCGGCGTTGGCGGGCTTCAGTACCGCCACCTCGGCTGCCGCCTCACCCAGCCCGTCGCAGGCCCCCTCCGAGGCGCCGCGCATCCAGATGCATGTCACCGGGGCGGTACGCACACCGGGTGTCCATTCACTGCCGGAAGGCGCGCGGATCACCGATGCCCTCCAGGCGGCCGGCGGTCTCGACGAGTCAGCCGACATCGGGGAACTCAATCTCGCCGCCCCGGCATGCGACGGATGTCAGCTGGTGATCGGCACCCGGCAGGCGCCCCGCGGGGAACTGCGTGCACCCGATGCCGCAGCCGCCACGGGCACGGGCGGTGTCACCGCCGGCGGTGTGGCCTCGCCGCGCACAGGCGCTGCCAGTGGGGCGCTCATCGACCTCAACACCGCGAGCGCCTCCGCGCTGGAGGAGCTTCCGGGCGTGGGGCCGGTGATCGCCGGCCGCATCGTCGACTGGCGCACCGAGCACAAGCGCTTCAGCCGGATCGAGGAGCTGCAGGAGGTCACCGGCATCGGCCCGGCGCTGTTCGAGAAGGTCAAGGGCCATGTCAGGGTCTCCTGAGCGCCCAGCTCCGGGAGGCAGGCACGGGGGTCGTGCGACGGCGCGGCCGGCTCGCCCGGGTACCGGGGACCCGCAGCGAGCAGGTCCGGCAGCAGCACTGGACCTGAGGCTGGTGGTCCCGGCGCTGAGCGCCTGGGCCGTCGCGTGGGCCGCCCTGGCG
>JBAQVA010000126.1:0-8111 GCA_049297835.1 Propionibacterium sp. | reverse complement strand
GGGCCTGCGTGCGGTCCAGCGTCTCGGTGGTCGCCGCGGCGGGCGTGCGGACCGCCGCCGACTCGGCGGTGGAGGTCCCGGGCGCCGGAGGCACGCGTGGCACCTCGACGTTGGCGGCCGCGCCCAGCGTGATCGGCGGTCTGGCCTCCAGCGAGGGTTCGGCCGCGACGACGTCGGAGATGATGACGGTGATGTTGTCGTAGCCGCCCGCCGCATAGGCGGCGTCCACCAGCGACTGCATGGCGGCCTCGGCGTCGGAGCCGCGCAGCACACGGCGGATCTGCCGGTCGTCCACCAGCCCGCACATGCCGTCGGAGCAGAACAGCAGCCGGTCGCCCTCGACCAGGTCGATGATCGAGTAGTCGGGCTCGTGGGTGGGCTGGCCGTTCAGCACCTTGAGCAGCAGCGAGCGGTGCGGGTGCACGGCGGCCTCGGCCTCGGTGATCTTGCCCTCGTCGACCAGTGACTGCACCCACGAGTGGTCATGCGTGAGCCGGCTGAGGTTCCCGTCGCGGAAGAGATAGCCGCGGGAGTCGCCGATGTGCACCAGGCCGAGCTGGCTGCCGCTGAACAGCGCCCCCGAGACTGTCGTGCCCATCCCGTCGAGGCTGTGGTCGTAGGCGATGAGGTCGGCGAGCCGGTCGTTGGCGCGCGTCATGGCGCCCGCCATCGCCTCGAGCATGTGCTCGCCCTCGTAGTGCCCGTCGGTGCGGCGCAGCTCGTGGATCGCCACTGTGCTGGCCACGTCCCCGGCCGCGGCGCCGCCCATGCCGTCCGCGACGACGATCATCGACGGGGAGATGTAGGCGGAGTCCTGGTTGTTCTTGCGCACCGGGCCGATCTCGGAGTGGGCGCAGCTGGCCAGGCTGAAGACGGCAGGTCGTTCCGGTTGGCTCGCCGGGGGCTCCGGCGCCGAGGACCCGGATGACGGCTGCCCCGGTTTCGGGGGCTCGGACTCCGGCGGTTCGGTCAACGCGTATTTCGCCACGGTCAGCGCTCCAGCTTCAGCTGGGAACGGCCGATCCGGATGACGTCATCGCCGCCGACGACGGTCGGCTCGTCGATCTTCACCCCGTTCACATAGGTCCCGTTGGTGGACTGGAGATCGGCCACCAGCCAGCGGCCCGAGGCGTCCTGCCACATCCTGGCGTGGCGGCTCGACGCGTAGTCGTCGTCGATGTCGAGGACCGAGTCGGCCGAACGCCCGATGGTGACCTCCCCGGTGAGGGGCACTTCGGTGCCGGTCCGCTGACCTGCGGTGACGACCAGGCGCGAGAACTGCGGGCCGCGTTGCCGTGGCCGGCGGAAACCTCTGCGTCTGGGCTCGGCGTCGGTCGCTGCCAGGTCGCCGGCGGTCACCGGACGCCCGAACAGGTCGGTCCGGATCGTGTTGGCGACGAACAGCACGAACAGCCACATGAGCAGCAGATAGGCCACCTTGAGCGTGGCAAGGACGATCGCACTCATCTCAGGTCCCGACGGGCGAGTGGACGAGCATCCGCGTGGAACCCATTTCGATGCGGCTGCCGTCCTCGATCGCGGCATGGGAGACTCGCTGGCCGTTCACGATGATGCCGTTCGTCGAGCCCAGGTCGTCGATGCTGATGACCAGGTCGCCGTAGTCGTCCTCGGCGACGTTGACGCGGGCGTGCTTGCGCGAGACTCCCGGATCGTTGATGCGCAGGTCGGCCTCGGTGCCGCGCCCGATGATGAAGCCCGGCGGCATCAGCGGATGACGCACGCCGTTGACCTCGAGGACCAGCGGAGCCCGCCGGATCATCGTGGAGGAGGCGGCGCCGGCGCTCTCGGCGACCGTCGCCACCGAGGAGCTGTCCACCTCGAAGCGTCCGGTGCTCAGCGACTCGTCGAGCACGTAGTCGATGTGGATCGGCCCGTCGAAGACATAGCTGCGCTCGCTGGCATGGTCGCGCAGGTCCGGCACGATCTCGGCGTTGAGCCGGCGCGAATAGGGCGCGAGGTGGTCGTAGTCGTGCCGCGAGAGCCGGACGCGGAAGTCGTTGGGAACCAGGCGCTTGTCCCTGGTCAGCAGCTTCGCCTCGGAATCGAGTTCGCGTTGCAGTCGCGCCGCGATTTCGACGGGCTGGACATCGCCCTTGAAGGCGCGGGCGAAGACGCCGTTGACGGCGCCCTCAAGCTTCTTTTCCACTCGGTCGAACAGACCCACGTGCCCCTCCAATCCGCTGTGGCATGCCCCGATCCTAGTGCCGTGAGCCGTGCGTGCCCCATTCCGGGCCCGCGAGTCCTCGTCCCGGGTCGCTTATCCGTCCAGCTCCGCGAGCTCCCTGAGCAGGGCCTCCAGAGCCGCCGGGGAGAGCGCTCCGTGCTGGGTGTGGACGAGTCTGTGGTCCTTGATCACCAGCAGTGTCGGGACCGAGGTGATCCCGGCCGCGCCGGCGAGATTCTGCTGCTCGTCGGTGTTGATCGTGGCGAAGACCGTGCCGGGGTGGTGCTCGCTGCTGGCGGCCAGCACCGCCGTGAAGGCCGTGCAGGTCAGGCACCACGGCGCCCAGAAGTCGAGCAGGACGGTCGGGTTGTTCTCGACCACCTCGCTGAAGTTCTGCTCGGTGAGCTGCACCGTCGCCATCGGTTCGCCTCGCTGTTCCGGTCCGGACTGCCGGGTGGCCCCGCACACTCCGTGCCGCGCACTCTGCGCCACACATTGTCCACCGCGCGTGCTGCGCCGCACATTTTCACCGCAGACACTCGACGGGGACACCCGCAGGACAACGTGGGCCGGGTCGTGCGCATTCCTGGAAAGGACCGCGGGCTTCGCAGCGGCCGGCGCCTGTGCAACCATCGACGGGTGATCACTCCGCGGCTTCGTCGTGGTGCCCGTGGCAGCAGGACCGGCTCTCACCCGGTCGACTCCTCCCGGGCCCAACTCATCACCTTGTCATTGGGGGCCCTGGGGGTGGTCTTCGGGGACATCGGGACGAGCCCGCTGTACTCCCTGCAGACCGTCTTCAACTTCGACCACGGCGTCGTCGCGGTCAACCCGGACAATGTGCGCGGCATCGTCTCGCTGGTCATCTGGTCGGTCACACTGGTCGTCTCGGTCAAGTACGTCGGACTCGTGATGCGCGCCGACAACGAGGGCGAGGGCGGCATCCTGGCGCTCACCGCGCTGCTGCGCCACCGGCTGACGCTGCCCCGGCTGGCTGCCTTCGCCACGATCCTCGGCATGATCGGAGCCGGGCTGTTCTACGGCGACTCGGTGATCACTCCCGCGATCTCGGTGATGTCGGCCTTCGAGGGCCTGACAACGGTCGATCCCTCCGCCCGTGAACTTGTCGTGCCACTCTCGCTGGCCGTCCTCTGCCTGCTGTTCGGCTTCCAGCGCTTCGGCACCCACGTCATGGGACGCGCCTTCGGGCCGGTCATGGTCACCTGGTTCGTCATGCTCGGCGTGCTGGGGCTGCCGCAGATCGTCGCGCACCCGCAGATCCTGGTGGCGCTGTGGCCCGGCTACGCGCTGAACTTCTGGTGGATCCATCCGGGGATCGCCTTCCTGGCGATGGGCGCGGTCGTGCTGACCATCACCGGCGCCGAGGCGCTGTACGCCGATCTCGGCCACTTCGGCGCCGCGCCGATCCGCGCGTCCTGGTTCGGCGTCGTCTTCCCCTGCCTCGCGCTCAACTATCTCGGGCAGGCCGCCCTGCTGCTGCACGATCCCGCGGCGGTGGGCAATCCCTTCTTCCATCTCGCCCCGCACTGGGCCCGGGTGCCGCTCGTCGTGCTCGCCACCGCAGCCACGGTGATCGCCTCCCAGGCAGTGATCTCCGGCGCCTTCTCCGTCACTTACCAGGCGATGCGGCTCGGCATGCTGCCCCGCCTCACGGCGCGCCACACCTCCCGCTCGGAGGGCGGGCAGATCTACATGCCCACCGTCAACTGGATCCTCTTCGTCGGGGTGCTCATCCTGGTCGCCGCCTTCCAGAGTTCCTCGGCGCTGGCGGACGCCTACGGGCTGGCGGTCACCGGCACCCTCGTGCTCACCACCTCGCTGTTCCTCATGCTCGCCCGCCGGATCTGGCACTGGCCGGTGTGGGCGCTGCTGGCCATCGGGGTGGTCATCGGTGGCCTGGAGCTCCTCTTCTTCGCCGCCAACCTGACGAAGATCCCGCACGGCGGCTGGTTGCCGATCGGGATCGCCTTCGGGGTGATCCAGCTGATGCTCACCTGGCGCAGGGGCACCGCGCTGCTCACCGCCCGGCGCACCGAGCTCGAGGGCCCGATGGACGAGTGGCTGGAGAAGGTGCGCAGGAAGGGGATCACCCGGGTGCCGGGACTGGCGGTCTACGTGCACGCGAACCAGCAGACCGTGCCGCTGGCGCTCAAGGAGAACCTCCGGTTCAACCACGTCCTGCACGAGCACATCGCGATCGTCAGCCTCAAGCACGAGAACACCGCCCATATCCGCCATGCCGAGCGGATCTCGGTGCAGGACATGGGCCACCGCGACGACGGGATCGAGCACGTGCAGATCAGGGTGGGCTTCGCCGACTCCTCCGCCGTGCCCCGCAACCTGCTGTGGGCGTGCGACATCCCCGGGGAGTTCGAACTGGATCCCGACAAGGCCATGTACTTCGTCTCGATGCTCACCGTGACCACCGATGACCGCACCCTCCGCGGCTCCTACAAGAGGCTCTACTGCTGGCTGGTCCGCAATGCCACCGGCAGGGTGAGCTTCCTGCGGCTGCCGCCGGCGCGCACCGTCGTCATGGGCGGCAGCGTGAGCATTTGATCCCACGTGCCGGGCGTGGCCCGGTCGTGGCCCGGTCGTGAGCTCGGCGGCGGGTGGCTCGCTGCCCGCCGGAGGACCGGGCCGGACCGGCCGGGAGGGCTCAGTTCGGCCCGAAGATGGCGTGCAACTGCTCGACCGGGAGCTTCGGGCGTCGCTGCTCGTCGCACAGGCCATTGGCCTCCTGGCGCACATCGGTGAGCTGGGTCCAGCACCAGCCGGCCAGTGTCGGTGACGAGTTCGCGGCCTCGACGAGCGCGGCGACGGCACGCCGGAATCCGCGGCGGGTGTGCGCGGTGGAGTAGCCCCAGCTGCCCAGCCGGCTCGAACCCCTGGCGAAGCGGATGCCGCCGAACTCGTCGAGCAGCACCGGGAGCTCGGTGCGCTGGGTGTCCCCGAGCACGATCGGCCGGCGCGCGGAGCCGAGCGCGGTGCCGGACAGCAGGGCATGCAGGGAGTCGGGCAGATAGCGCCGGGCCAGGCGGGTGGGATCGGCGGTGTAGTCGTGGATGGTGACCAGGTCGGAGTCGGTGTGCTCCCAGCCGTCGTTGGACAGCACCGGCCGGCTCGGGTCGAGGCTCCTGGTCAGGGCGGCGAGGCCGGTCGCGAAGCGCGCCTGGTCACGGTCGCGGGCCAACCGGGGCAGGCCCCAGGACTCGTTGACCGGAACCCAGCAGACGATGCTGGGGTGGCTCGCGTGGGCGCGGACCGATTCGCTCCACTCGCGCTGCAGCCGCGCGGCGGCGAGGTGGCTGAACTCGTGGAAGGCGCCGATCTCCGCGAAGACCAGCTGGCCGAGGCGGTCGGCCCAGTACAGGAGGCGGGGATCGGGTGTCATCTGGTGGATCCGCATCCCGTTGAAGCCGAGCGAGGCGATGAGCTCGGCCTCGCGTCGCAGCGCCGTGTCGTCGGGGGCGGCATAGAGGCTCGACGGCCAGTAGCACTGCTCGAGCACCTGGCGGAGCCGCACCGGCGAGCCGTTGAGGAACAGTCCCTGGGGACGTACGTCGATCTCGCGGACGCCCAGATAGCTGCCCAGCTCGTCGTCGGCCACGCTCAGCCGCGCGTCGAGCAGCCGGGGATGCCGCGGTGACCAGCTCAGGTCGCGCCCGGTGGGCAGCGTCAGGTCGACCAGCGTCGTGCGGCCGGTGAGGGTGGTGCTGATCTCGGACAGCAGCTCGTCGCGGAGGAAGAGCTGCAGGTGCAGCGGAACCGGCTCGCCAGGGGTCTCCGCCAGCTCGATCTCGGCCTGCACCGTGGACCGGCGCACCGAACTGCGCCAGACCAGCCGCTCGACGTGCAGCGCTGGCACGGACTCCAGCCAGACCGGACGCCAGATGCCGGTGCAGCGCTCGTACCAGATGGAGTGCGGCTGGTCCTGCCAGGTCTGTTTGCCCCGCGGCTGGGTGGCGTCGCGCGGATCGTCGTGGGCCCGCACCACGATGACGTGAGGGCTGCCGCCCGCGCGCAGGGCGGCGGTGATGTCGAGGGCGAAGGCCGTCTGGCCGCCCTCGTGGTTCGCCACCCGGGTGCCGTCCACCCACACGGTCGCCTCGTGGTCCACCGCGCCGAAGTGCAGCAGGAGCCGGCGTCCGGGCTCGTGCCCGAGCGCGGCGAGACGCTCGGCGGCCACCTCGATGCGGTACCAGACGACGGGATGCGGCGCGCTGTCGGCGATCCCCGAGGCAGCGGACTCCGGGGGATAGGGCAGCCGGATGCTGCGCCGGAAGCGGGCGCCGTCGAGCCACCACTTCTCGGCGATCCCGCGGTCGGCATCGTCGTGGGCGAAGCCCGCCGGGCCGTCGAGGCTGAGCCAGCCGGCCCGCCGCAGCATCGGCCGCGGGTATCCGTCGTCCTGGTCCGAGGCGTGCCACAGGGGCCCGGCCGGCTTGCTGATCGACGCCATTGCGCTCGCCCTCCCGATCGGTTCCCCCCGACTCTAGCCAGCCGGGGGCAGGGCCCGGATCGTCACAAGAGTCACACAGGAATGGCACCGGAAGCGCACAGGGACAGGCTCCACTCTTGTCTCATGAACGCGAAGAGAAGCAACCGAGGTGCAGGTGGTCGGAGAGCCTCCTGGCGGCGGGCGACCGCTGCCCTGGGGGCGGCTGTCGCGATTGCGGTCGGCGGCATCGGCATGGTGGGTCAGCAGGAGGCGCAGGCCGCGGGCGTGAGCCAGCCGCTGATCGTGCAGTCCAGCCCCATCGTCGTGTCCACGGCGCAGGCGCCGTCCGAACGGCACGACTGAGGCGGGCACGCCGGGCCGCGCAGATGCGGTCCGGGCGGGTCGAGGGTGAGTGTCCGTCCCACGGATGGGTGTGTCCTCGTCGCACGGCAGCTGCTGAGCACCGAGGACACGGGCACGAAACAGCCCACCGACGCGAAGGACAGGCGTGCGATGGGCTGTGACGTGGGGTCAACTCACTGGTAGAGGATGCCGCCGTCGACGAGCAGTGTCTGGCCGGTGACGTAGTCGGCCTTGTCGCTCGCGAAGAACGAGACGACCCCGGCGACGTCGTCGGGAGTCTCGATGCGGCCGAGTGCGATGTTGTCGACGTTCTCCTGAAGGTTCTGCCCGACCGGCTTCCCGTTGAGCTTGGAGAGCTCCTTGTCGATCTGGTCCCACATGCCGGTGCCGACGATGCCGGGTGCCCAGGCATTCACCGTGATGTTGCGCGGGGCGAACTCCTGGGCCGCGACCTGCGTGAGGCCGCGTACGGCGAACTTCGACGCCGAGTACACACCGAGGATCGGGAAGCCCCTCACGCCGGCAATCGAGGAGGCCGAGATGATCTTCCCCTTCGCCTTGCCGAGCTGCCCGAACTTCTGCTCAGCCGCCTGGATGCCGTAGACGGTGCCGAACACGTTGATGCGGAAGACCCGCTCGAGATCCTCGGCGGTGACCTCGGAGAGCGGCTTCACCTGGGCGATGCCCGCGTTGTTCGCGATGACGTCGAAGCTCCCGAGCTCTTCGGCAGCGGCGTCGACAGCCGCGAACACCTGGTCGCGCTTCGACACGTCTGCGGCGACGAAGAGTGCCTTGCGTCCGAGCGCCTCGATCTCCTTGACGACGCTCTTGCCCTTCTCCTGCTGGAAGTCGAGGTCGGCGACCGCGACATCGAATCCGTCGCGTGCGAGCTGGAGCGCGATCGCGCGCCCGATGCCCTGCCCGGCGCCTGTGACGAGTGCGACCTTGTTTTCGGTAGCAGCCATACTTCATCCTTTTCGTCGATCGGGTGCGTCGACGTGGACCAAGCCGTCCGACCTCACGGTCATCATGGGGCGGGTCCGCCTTTGTACCCGAATTGGTCCTGCAATTCCAGTCGATCACGCTACTCCGCGGGTCGGG
>JBAQVA010000125.1:0-7641 GCA_049297835.1 Propionibacterium sp. | reverse complement strand
GGTCGCCACTGAGATAGGCGACCATGAGCACATCGCTGCGCCCCTCGCCCGCCGAGGCGGTGCGCGAGTCCGAACCCATGATGACGAAGGTGATCGGGTCGTGGTTCGCCGTGGTGGTCGGCGAGCTGGCGCTGCTGCTGGGGAGCAGCGAGGAGTCGCGGTGGACCTTGTCCAACGCCGAGTTCACGTTCCCGAGGTAATAGGCCGCCACGGCGCCGACGGCGACGATGATTGCCACCACCAGGGCCAGCAGCACGAGCAGCGCCCTGCGCGTCCGGCGCGCGTGCGGATGCGTGTCCTTGGTGTCCAGCCCCAGCGAATCGGCGAGACCCTCGTCGATGCCTCTCCTGGCGCCAGAATCGTCACCCACGTGAATTCCCTTCGTCGCCCCGGGTCACCGGGCCGGACGCCTGAAGGCACTGGTCCCGGACCGCTCGCTCCCCGCCAATCTAGCGGGGACGCGAGCGGGCCGCAGTGAGGTGGACCGATCCGGGACGATCGGGCCGCGGTGCGGCACCCCGCCCGCCCATCGGCCGGGGTGCTCCCGGCGCTGTGTGACGAGCAGGATGCCACGCGACTGCCGAGGACTCATCCGGCGCAGTCGAACTCACGGACCACCATCTGGGCGTAGTGATCGGTGCCGCGCGCGGTGCACCGCAGCGGCGGCGTCGCGGCAGCGCTCTGTGCGCCGACCCAGACCAGCCGGCCCCGTGCCTCGTCCACGTCGGCGGATCGGCTGCTCCAGGGCTCCAGCGAGACGGGGGCGAAGACCACGAGGCGGGCATCGGGAAGGGCCTCACGGGCCTGCTGCCACAACCGGTGGTCGCCCATCCGGTCGGCCAGGGCCGCGCTGAGGCCGGGCGCCGAGGCATCGTCGACCACGACCACCTCACCCGCCGAGGCGGCCAGCACGAGGTCTCGCGCCAACGGCGGGTTGCCGTCCGCATTGTGCCAGCTGGGGGCCACCAGCACCCGCCCCCGCCAACCGGCCAGCGCGAGCGCCGCCACCAGCACGCCGACGACGAACCGCTGCCGGCCCTGCCCTCGCCACTGACCGCCGGCGCAGCCGATGAGCAGGCCCAGACCGAGCACGACCGCCGTCATGGACGCGCTGCCGGCCCCTCCGCGCCACCGTGGGCCGGCAAGCACGCAGGCCACCGGCGTGACGATGAGCAGGCCGAGGGCCAGGCCCAGCCCTGGGTCCAGCAGGCTCCGGCCACCGCTTCCCAGCGCGGAGACGACGAGCACCAGCAGGGCAAGTGCGGGCGCGAGCCAGAACAGCGGCGACGGACCGGCCAGCGAGTCGCGGACCGCAGCCCACACGACCGCGGCGCCCCGGATGCTGGTGGACGCTGCTGTTCCCCACCACACCCAGGCACCCGTGCCGGCCGCGAGCAGCCAGCATCCGACCAGCTGGCGCCATCCCCTGGCGGACGGACGCATGGTGGCCGCGTAGACGATGTGGGCGAGCAGCGCGGGGGCGAGCGTGAGATCGAGGCCGACCGCCCAGACGAGCAGCAGGGCATGCAGGACAGTCGTGCCCGCGCCGAGCTCCTCGTAGTGCTCCAGGCGCGAGGTGAGCTGCCAGCCGGCCAGCGCAATCCCCGCCAGGGCCGGGAGCTGCGCACCGGCTCCCAGCGAGAGCGGGACGAGCAGCGGCTGGACCACGAGGAAGCCGCCGCACACCAGCGCCGCGCCGGCGCCCCACAACCCGGCCGCAGTACGCGCCACCGCGAGGACCACGAGGACCCCCGCGACCAGGGAGGCCCAGCGCAGCACGGCCAGGGCATCGGCCCGGTTCGCGACCGAGCTGGCGAGCAGCCGGTACAGCAGCTCGGTGCGTCCGGTCGTCGCGCTCTCGCGCCACAGCGTGGCAGGACCGAGCTGACCGTGCACCAGGACCGAGGCCTCGGTGTGCAGCATCGGCGCGGTGGCACGGAGGGACACCCACAGGACGGCGAACAGGGCGGCGGGCAGCAACGCGGCGAACCAGCCCGGCAGAGCGCTGGCGCTGCGTCCGGACGCGCCTGCACTCCGGGCGGTGCGCACAGGAGCCGACGAATGCGCGCCGCCACGCCCCGATCGGCTCACAGGCTGCAGCCGACCAGATTCGGCTCCGGGTGCAGCGTGATCCCGAAGCGCTCACGGACCCCGGCGCGGATCCGGCGGGCCAGGGTGAGCACGTCGTCGGCGGTGGCGCCGCCGGTGTTGGTGATCGCCAGCGTGTGCTTGCCCGAGATCCGGGCGCGGCCGTCGCCGAACCCCTTGTGGAAGCCGGCATTGTCGATCAGCCAGGCGGCGGAGGTCTTGACCAGCCCGTTCGGCTGGGGGAAGGCCGGCGCCTGCGGGGGCAGTGCGCCAGCAGTTCTCGCATCGACGATGGGGTTGACGAAGAAGGACCCCGCCGACCACGTGTCGTGGTCGTCCGGATCGATCACCATGCCCTTTCCGGCACGCAGTGCGAGCACCTGCTCGCGCACCCTGCGGGCATCGACCCGGTCCCCGGGCCCGACGCCGAGGCGGTGGGCCAGCTCGGCGTAGGCGATCGGCTGGGAGAGACTGCCCAGCAGGAACTGCAGGGTCACCTCGAGCACGACGAATCGTCCGGTGGGCGAGCCCGCAACCGTGGCCCGCTTGAAGGCCGAATCCCGGTAGCCGAACCCGCAGTCGGCGTTCGCAAAGGTGCGATACCCCTTCGTCTCCCGGTCCCAGGTGCGCACCCGGTACACGCAGGACCCGACATCGGATCCGTAGGCGCCGATGTTCTGGATCGGTGCGGCGCCGACCAGGCCGGGGATGCCCGAGAGCGTCTCGATGCCGGACCACTCCTCGCCGATGGAGTGGGCGACCAGGGCATCCCACTGCTCCCCCGCCTGCACCGAGACGACGGCACCACCGCATCCGGAGACGTCGGCCTCCAGGCCCTTCGTGGCGACGCGGACGACCGTGCCGTCGAAGCCGGCGTCACTGATCAGCACATTGGAACCGCCGGAGAGCACCAGCAGCGGTTCGTGGTCGGTGTCGGCCTTCGAGACCTGCTCGATGACCTCCTGCTCGCTGCGGGCCACCACGAAGCGAGCGGCCGGCCCGCCGATGTGGAAGCTGGTGTGCTCCGAGAGCTCCGCGGACTCGCTGACCGGTGCGGCGGGCAGCGAGCCGGGCTCGTGCACGACCTCGCAGGCCTCCGCCCCGAACTCCTCCAGCTGGCGGATCATCGGCTCGGGCGCCTGGGACGGGGTGGTCCGGTCTGTGCTCATCAGCCCTCCAGCCTCACGTGCGCCTTGGCCATCCCGAGCACCTTGACGGGCGTCTCGCCAGGGATGCGCACGTCCAGCGCAAGGGCCGCGACTCCGTCGTCGATCGCTGTCACCCGGGCGTTCACCTCGAGCCGGGCGCCCTGCTCGTCGTCGGGCACCGGGACAGGACGCACGAAACGGACCGAATAGTCGAGCAGCCGCGCGGGATCCTCACACCAGTCGGTGACGATCCGCACGGCGGCACCCATCGTCCACATGCCGTGCGCGACCACCCCCGGCAGCCCGATCGCGCGGGCGTGGCGATCACTCCAGTGGATCGGATTGAAGTCGGTGGAGGCGCCGGCATAGCGGATCAGACCGGCCCGGGTGATGCCCAGGGTCAGGGCCGGGAGCTGCTCCCCCGGCTGGACCGCGGAGGGCTCGAAGCGGCTCATGCCAGTGCCTCCTCGTGGGTGTGGACGAGCATCGAGGTGGCGGTGCCGAGGCGCTCCCCGCCGGCCGTGTCCAGGTTGACCGCGATCGTCACCATGTCGGTGGTGCCGCGGCTGCGGACCTTCGTGATCGTCAGGCTCGCGACGACATCGTCGCCCTCGCGCAGCGGACGGACCACGTCGAAACGCTGCTCCGCATGGATGGTGCGTTCGAGTGCCAGGCCCAGCTCCGGATCGTCGAAGAACGGGCCCCAGGCCTGGGCGGCGATCACCGCGGCGAAGGTGGGCGGGGCGATGACCGGGTCGGCGCCGTCGTCATAGGCGGGATTCGAATCGCCCAGGGCCACCGCGAACTCCGCGATCTTGGCTCGGCTCACCCGATAGGGACGTGTTGACGGATAGCTCCGTCCTTCGTGTTCAGGACCAATTGGCACAGCCCAACGCTACCCAGATCATGGCGCAGACGAACTCAGGCCGCCGGGTTTGGGCCCGGCGGCCTGAGTGTGCAGTCTGCTGGCGCGAGCTCAGCGGCTCTCGCGGTGCGCCGTGTGCTTGCCGCATCTGGGGCAGAACTTCGCGAGCTCCAGACGATCCGGCGTGTTGCGGCGGTTCTTCTTCGTGATGTAGTTGCGCTCCTTGCACACGGTGCAGGCAAGCGTGATCTTGGGACGAACGTCCCCTGCCCTCTTGGCCATGATCGATCCTCTGTTGTCTTGCCGGTGCTCGGTGGAGCACGGTTACCTGTCCGAGTCTAGGACCGACACCAAAGTGCCCGCCCGCGACCTTCTCGTTCTGCCCTGGCGGGAACGGCTGGCATCCCCGCCTCCGGGCTGGGAGGAGAACGACGAGCGTTCTCCTCGGTGTAGCGGGAGCGGGACTCGAACCCGCGACACAGCGATTATGAGCCGCTTGCTCTACCGCCTGAGCTATCCCGCCCCTGCGACCCGCGAGGGCCGCAGTCGTGCTGCGCCGCAAGAACTCACGCGGTGGGTGAGCCAGACGCAACGGAGCCCCCATGCGGAATCGAACCGCAGACCTTCTCCTTACCATGGAGACGCTCTACCGACTGAGCTATAGGGGCCAGCCGACGAGGAACACTACCGGATGTCGGGCACACAACTCAACTCGGCTCCTCCGACAGCCCTTCGCGGGCCCTCCCGGCCCTGCCCGGAGCACCCGCCAGCACCTGGCCGACGAGGGCCGTCACGACGATCACGAGGCCGCGCCGGAGCGGCCACCGGGCGTCATGATCTCGGCCGGAGCCCGCCCCTCCCCGATGAGCTGGACCATCCTCTCGATGTGGGGCTGGATGTGGCTGAAGAACCCGAAGTAGCCCTCGCACAGGTAGTTCTGGACATGCTCCCCGCCGTCCACGGGCACGAAGCGGTCCTTCGGGCAGCCGCCGTGGCAGGCCCAGCGCACCGGGCAGGACTGGCACTGCCGGGACAGCTCGGTCATCTTGCTGCGGCCGAAGTCACGCTGCTGCGGGGAGCTGATGACCTCGCGCAGGGAGACCTCGGCGATGTTGCCGCGCTGGTAGTCCGGCTCGACGTAGTGGTCGCAGGCGTAGACGTCGCCGTTGTGCATGACGGCCACCGCACCACCGCACACCGGCGCATGGGTGCACAGCGTGTAGCGCCCCATCGCATTGCCCAGGGCGACGTCGAAGAGCTGGACGAAGACCGTACCGACGTCGCGCGTCACCCATTCGTCGAAGATCCTCGACAGGAAGGCGCCCCACTGCCCGGCGCCCACGCTGCGTGCCGTGACCGCGGAGCCCTGCTGGGCGTAGAACGGCCGGGAGGCGCCCGGCTCGTGCCATCCCGAGTCGGCGCGCGACAACAGGGCCTGCGAGGTGCGCTCGACGATCGGGATGAACTGGACGAAGCGGGCCCCCAGCTCGTCGCGGAAGTACCGGTAGACCTCGATCGGGTGGTCCGCATTGGCGGCGTGCACGGTGCACATGATGTTCGTCTCGACCCCGTGGTCCTGCAGGATCCGCCAGGCCCTGAGCACCTGGGCGTGGGTCCCCCGGCCGGCCCGGTTGACCCGGTACTCGTCGTGGTATGCCTGCGGGCCATCCATCGACAGGCCCACCAGGAAGTGGTTGGCCGCCAGGAAGCTCGCCCACTCGTCGTCGATGAGGATGCCGTTGGTCTGGAGCGCCTGGCCCACCCGCTGGCCCGGGCGACGGTACTGCTCCGCCAGCTCCACCACCCTGCGGAAGAAGGGCAGCCCACGCAGCGTCGGTTCGCCGCCCTGCCACTCGAAGGTGACGTCCCCGTCCGGCTGGGAGTCGAGGAAGTCGCTCACATAGCGCCTGAGCAGGTCATCGCCCATCCGCTGGCTGTCGTGGTCGTAGAGCAGCTCCTTGGACAGGAAGAAGCAGTAGGTGCAGTCCAGGTTGCAGGCCGCGCCCATCGGCTTGGCCAGCGCGGAGAACGGCAGTCTGGGGGCCGCTGCCCGGCCGGACCCGGCCTGCCCGCCGGCGGTCATGCCCGGGCTCCTGTGGTGAGCCGGCCCCGTGGGCCGGTCGTCCCGAAGGTCATCGCAGCACGGCCTTTCCACCGGCTCGTCGCCATCCCTGCCCGTCCAGCAGGTGCACCTCGTCGGGATCGACCTGGTCCACCGGATTGACCCGCACGGCGTCCGGGACATCGGGGAAGCCGGCCAGCACCGGGTCCTGGGTGCGTTCCTGCCAGGCCCGCAGCCGGGCGCGCAGCTGCGCCTTCACCGGCCGGAGCGCCTCGTCGTCGGCCAGGTTCCGGCTCTCCATCGGGTCGCTGAACAGGTCGTGGAGCTCTTCCCGGGGACGCTGCTCACCGGCCAGGCCGTGCTCCAGGCACCAGCTCTTGGCGCCGCCGGCGTCGATGTTCGCCAGCACCGGCCGGCCGCCACCGTCGTACCGCTCGATGTAGGAGTACCTCTCGGTGCGAAGGCAGCGGGCCGGTTCGAAGGCGGCGTGGAAGCTGATCTCCGAGAAGACCGCCCGGTCGCCCGTGGCGTCCTGCGACGTCGGGCCCCCGGACACCTCTTCCTCGCCGGTCAGCGCGGGGAGCAACGAGTTCCCCTCCAACCACTCGGGGCGTTCGAGCCCGAGCAGATCGCACAGCGTGGGATAGACGTCGATCTGGGAGACCAGCTGGTCCACGACGCGGTGGTGCCTCTGGCGGGGCAGTTTGACCGCCAGAGTGACGCCGGTGCCGGCGCCGGTGAGACTCCCCTTCATGTGCGGGAAGGCGATGCCGTGGTCGGTGGTGAGGATGACCAGCAGCTCGTCCCACAGGCCCTTCGCCCTGATCGCGTCGACCAGCTGACCGCAACAGTGGTCCGCCCATGCGACGGAGGCGATGTAGTCCGCGAAGTCCTGGCGCACCTGCGGCACGTCGGCCAGCAGGGCCGGTGGAGCGAGGAAGTCCGCCGACCCGGGCGTGCCGGGCAGGTAGGGGCGGTGCGGACACTGCATGCCCACCGACAGGAAGAACGGCCTGTCGTCGTCCCGGTCCTCGAGGAACTGCGCCGCCCGCGCCACCGCCTCGGCGTCCTGATCCTTCTTCGGCTGCTCGTCGGTGCCCTCCCAGGCGAGCTCGTAGCCGAGTTCGCGCACATCGGCGGCCTCGTGCTGGA
The DNA here is from genome assembly GCA_049297835.1 of Propionibacterium sp. Taxonomy (GTDB): domain Bacteria; phylum Actinomycetota; class Actinomycetes; order Propionibacteriales; family Propionibacteriaceae; genus Propionibacterium. The sequence continues at coordinate 326 of JBAQVA010000125.1, read as the reverse complement.
CGCCGAACAGCGCGGTGTGGTAGCCGGCCTCGCGCAGGAACCACGACAGATGCCGGCGCGGCTGAGCCAGGCCGAAACCGCGGTGGGCCAGCCCGAGCATCCCGGCGCTGTGCGGGGACATTCCCGTCAGCAGTGCCGCCCTGCTCGGCGAGCACGTCGGAGCGGCCGAGTGGGCATTGCGGAAGACCGTGCTCTGCTGGGAGATCGCGAAGAAGGCGGGGGTGGGGATCGCATACCCGTACACCTGGTTGTACCTGCCCATGTCATGGGTGTGCATGTAGAGAATGTTCACGATGAACCTCTTCGGTCCGGCGTTCGGGAGTGCG
>JBAQVA010000124.1:0-2351 GCA_049297835.1 Propionibacterium sp. | reverse complement strand
GTGACGCAGCCGGTCGAATTCGTCGTGAGCCTGGACGGGCGCGAACAGTCCACCACGATGGTGAACCTGCTCGACGAGGTCGCGGCGCTGTCCGACAGGATCACCGTCCGCCGCGACGACAACGCCCACCAGCGCACCCCGGCCTTCTCCATCACCCGGCCCGGCACCGACATCTCGATCACCTTCGCGGCGCTCCCGCTCGGTCACGAATTCACCTCGTTCGTCCTGGCGCTGCTGCAGGTGGGCGGCAACCCGGTCAAGCTCGATGAGCGCGTCGCGGAGGCGGTCAGGAAGCTCGACCGCCCGCTGCACTTCCTCACCTACATCTCGCTGAGCTGTCAGAACTGCCCCACCGTGGTCCAGGCGCTCGACGCGATGGCCGTCCTCAACCCGCTGGTCAGCGTCGACGTCGTCGACGGCTCGCTGTTCCGCGACGAGGTGGAGGCCAGGAAGGTGCTTGCCACGCCGACCATCTACCTCAACGGCGAGCTCTTCGGCCAGGGCCGGATGGAGGCCGCCCAGATCCTCTCCAAGATCGACGAGGGCGCCGCCAGCTCACTGGCGGCAGGTCTGTCCGAGCGGGATCCCTATCAGGTGCTCGTGGTGGGCCAGGGCCCCGCGGGCGTCGCCGCAGCGGTCTACCTGGCGCGCAAGGGGATCCGCACCGGCCTGGTCGGCGAGCGCTTCGGCGGTCAGGTCAACGACACCGTCGCCATCGAGAACCTCATCTCGGTGCCCTACACCGAGGGCCCGAAGCTGGCCTCCGACCTGCGCGCCCATGCCGACAAGTACGAGATCGACGTCATCGACGGGGTCACGGCGACCGGCCTCGTCCCCGGTGACGAGCTGGAGCTCAGGATCGGCGACGACGCGACGCTGCGCGCCGACGCGGTGGTGCTGGCCACCGGCGCCCGGTGGCGCCACATGGGCGTGCCCGGCGAGGAGGACTACCGCAACAAGGGCGTCACCTACTGCCCCCACTGCGACGGGCCGCTGTTCAAGGGCAAGGACGTGGCCGTCATCGGCGGCGGCAACTCGGGTGCCGAGGCGGCCCTCGACCTGGCGGGCGTGGCGCGCCATGTGACGGTGCTGGAATTCGCACCGAGCTGCAAGGCCGACGAGATCCTGCTCGAGCGTCTCGACCAGCTCGCCAATGTCGACATCATCACGAATGCCGCCGCGAGCGAGGTCGTCGGTGACGGCAGCCAGGTGACCGGGCTGCGCTACACCGACCGGTCGAGCGGGGCGTCCCGCGAGCTCGCCCTGGACGGCATCTTCGTGCAGATCGGGCTGCTGCCCAACACCGAGTGGGTCAAGGACGTCGTGCGTCTCGACAAGCGCGGTCAGATCGTCGTGGACGCCAAGGGCGCCACCGACGTGCCGGGGGTCTTCGCCGCCGGGGACTGCACCGATGCGCCCTACAAGCAGATCGTCGTCGCGACCGGTTCGGGGGCCGTCGCCGGGCTGTCGGCATGGGAATCGCTCATCCACGCCGCGGTGCCGCGTGCGCTGCCTCAGGCCAGGAGTGCGCAGACCGCGACCGAGAGGGCCGTGGCGTAGCCCATCTCGCGCTCCTCGGGGGTCATCGGCCGTTCCTGCGGGTTGCGCAGATGGTCGCTCACCGTGCACACGGCGAGCGCCTGTCTGTGCGCCTGCAGGGCGCAGGCGTAGAGCCCGGCGGCCTCCATCTCGACCGCGAGCGTCCCGATCCGGTCGAGGGCGGCCGTGATGTCGGGCCGCTCGAGGTAGAAGAAGTCGGAGCTGTAGAGCGCCCCGACGTGTACCTTGCCGGTGGCCGGGTCCGAGGCGAGCGCGCGCGCCGCCCGCACGGCGGCGTCGAGCATGTCGAAGTCGGCGAACAGCGAGCAACTGACGTCGGGGACCAGCAACGAGGCGAGCCGCGAGTCGGTGTGCGCGGCGGCGCCGATCACCACGTCGTGGACCGCCACATCGCCCGAGATCCCGCCGGCCGTGCCGACCCGGCAGATCCTGCGCACCCCGTACTCGGCGAACAGCTCGTGGGCATAGATCGACAACGAGGGAATCCCCATCCCCGAGGCCACCACGCTCACCGGGGTGCCCTCGATCGAGCCCGTCCAGGCTCCGATTCCGCGGACCTCGCTGACACAGTGCGCGTCGGCCAGGGTCTGCTGCGCGATCCGTTCCGCGCGGCGCGGGTCCCCGGGCATGAGCACCAGCGGTGCGATCTCGCCGGGCCCGGCGCTGATGTGTGGAGTGGGCATGGCATCCTCTCGATACGGACGGACGGGCGCTGCGAACGGGTCCCGCCGGTCGCCGCAGGCTCCCGCCGATTCTTGCACCACGACGGTGACGGCACCCCGAGGCGGACG
>JBAQVA010000123.1:0-7127 GCA_049297835.1 Propionibacterium sp. | reverse complement strand
TTCGGCGCGCTCTGCTGCGCTGGGGCTGATGTGCAACCCGAGATGAGCGAGGACACCGCGCCATCCGGTCCGGGCGGTGGGCTCGACCTGCTGCACAGTCAGGAAAGATCGCGCGGGAGGACGCGGGGGGTCTTCGTCGTCGGCGGGGGTGGCGGTTCCCCGTACGGCCCGTGCGGCGGGGTCGGCCGTTGACGGTGCCGAAACTGGTTTGGTAGTCGATTGATCGGCTTTATCTGATGTTGACGATTTAGTGGGGTCGGCGGTCGCGGGTATGGCGTCCTTGCCGGGGTCTTCGAGGATGGTGCCGTCCGGGTGCACGATGAGTGGCCAGGTGCCGTCCGGGTCGGTGGTGGTGACGTGTAGCTCCCTGCCAAGGGTGGCGGCGGTGCTTGCGATGATGCGGGCGGCCGCAGCTCGCGCTGCGTCTAACGATGGCTCGTGCAGCGGGTGGTGGGTGCCGCCTATGTTGACATCGCCGATGCCATCGCTGTTTGTGGTGACGGTGACTTTTGGCCAGCCGGCGCCGTTGGTCGTGTCCATGCTGTTCTCCTTACTGCTGATCGGTTCGGTACAGGCCGGTGTCGACGCTGAATCGACCTTTGTCCTGGGTGAGGGTGATCCATGCGTGACCGCTGATGAGGATCGGTTGGGTCTGGTCGCGAGGTTGCGTGGTGACCTGGTAAGCAACGATTCGGCGCACGGCGTCGCCCTGGTCTGAGTCCTCGCCTTCTTGTGTGATGCCAGTGACAGTGACATGTGTGTACCCCTGGTGAGCAGATGCGGCGATGAACGTGCTTTGTGCCTTCGCGAGGTCTGGGTCATAGCTAGCCTGCTGCCGCTGCTGGGCGGCGGTGGCGTAGATGGCGGCCCGCTGGTTGGCATAGGCGGTGGTTTTATCCACGGTCGTGTCCCATGTGAGATTAGTGATGACTACGGCGTCGAGGACGTCGGCCATGTCGGTGCGGTCCACTTGGCGCGGGTCGGGGAGGTTGGGCAGCCAGGTGGCCTTACCGCCCGGGATGGGTGTGCCATCGGGTGCTGTGTGGGCGAGGTGCGCCGGTATTGGGATGATGCTCACTGGCGGCGTGCTTATAGTGGCTCGTGGGGTCGTTCCTGTGCAGGCGGTAAGGCTGAGGGCGAGGGTCCCGAGAATTGCCGCGGCAAGGTATTTCTTGTTCATCGGTATCTCCTGTATCCGGAGGGCGAGCCGTAGACCGCCTCGGTGTTGATGCCGTCCTGCTCGTTGTCAGCTGAGACCATGCGGCCGTTTCCGATGTAGATCGCCACGTGATAGGCGGGGTCACCGTAGAAGATGAGGTCTCCAGGCTGTGCCTGCTCAGCGGTGATCTGGTGGCCTTCCTGCTGCTGCTCGGCCGCGGTGCGGGGAAGTGTCACCCCGAGCCGGGCCATGAATGCCTGGGTGAGGCCCGAGCAGTCGTAGCCGCCGTCTTGGCGGCCGTTGCCGCCCCACACGTAGGCGTTGGTGTTATCGGCGGCAATGCCCTCAGCCCAGCTGATGGCACCCCCGACGTCCCCAGTGACGGCGGTGCCACCGCCGGCCGTGTAGCCTCCTGCGGCGGCGAGGATTGTCGTCACATAGTTGGACGTTTCCGGGAATGCTGGGATTCCTCCGGCTGCTTCGACAGACCCCAGCCCTGCGTTGTATGCAGCCAGCGTAAGTGCGGATACGTCTCCTCTGACTTTGCCAGTGGCGATGTCGGCTTTCACTTGGGCAGCAAGCTGGCACATGTAGTAGCCCTGCGTGACGATCGCATCGGTCGCGTTCCAGACATCAGCTTTGCTGTCTCCATCACCGTCTCGCCCGACGCTTGCCCACGTGGCGGGCATAAATTGGCTGATTCCCTCGGCTCCGACCCCACTCTGCGCGGTGGGGTTCCATCCAGACTCCGCGTTGATCTGAGCTGCGATGAGTGGACCTGAGATCTCCGAACAGACGGCCCCGGCAGTCTCAACAGCACGTTGGTACTGCTCGGGCACACCCGTGGTTTTCCCTCCCACGCTGCTTGTGGCGGTCGTGCCATCACTGGGGCTGAGGAGGACAAGCGTCAGCAAAAGGAGGAGTGGAAGACCAGCAACTACGACACCGACAACAATCCAGACACTTGAGCGTTGATTCATCCATACCCCTTCCTTCGCGTCATTCGTCAGGATGCTGGTCGCGAGGCGGCGGGGTGTTCCGTCCGGCTTCGATCGTGGCCTTCAGTTCATCGCGGACGATCATCCATGTGCTAGCAACCTTGTATGCGGGGACATCACCGTGGTCGAGCCACTTGTAGAGAGTGGCCCGACCTATCCCGAGCACTGTGGCTGCCTGGGCGACGCTCAAAGTCTCTGGGAGACCGGCGAAGAGGGCATCAAGTTCCTTGGTGCTCATCGTCCATCCGCGCAATGTCGGGTCTGGTAGGTCCTCCATGAGAGACATAGTACCCTTATGGAGACGGTATGGCATGATGTAGACAATATGGACAAAATATGGTCTCCTTAGACTTTTTTGCTAGAGAACACGGTATGGTGCTGACAGGGACATTAGCGGCGGAGGTGTGATGACGGTGAGGAACCGAAACCCGTGGGTCTCCCAACCTGCTCACGATGACATCAGCTACAGTGCGGCGCCGACGACGCCGGCTGCGCAAGCCCCCACCGGCCCGGATGCGCCTCAGCTGGGGGTACCTGCACCCGCCTTGGGGGACCAGCTTCCGCTGATCCCCCAAGGCGATGCAGACCTGTGGTGGCTGGGAGTCCATGGCGGTGCGGGAGAATCAAGCCTGTCGGGGGTGTTCCCCGGCAGTGAGCCGGCAGGACACGGGTGGCCGCAGACACCAGGCGATGAGCCCGCACGTGTCGTCCTGGTGGCCCGCTCCAACATGCGTGGCCTGACTGCCGCTCAGGCGGCCGCCACGCAGTGGGCGTCGGGCTTGGTGCCCGGCGTCAATGTTCTCGGCCTGGTGATCGTCGCTGACTCACCTGGCCGGCTGCCGCGGCCGTTGCGCGACTTCGCGCATTTGGTCAGCGGAGGAGTCCCACGGACGTGGACCGTTCCGTGGATTGAATCGTGGCGCCTGGGTGAGCCGCTGGCTCTCTCCCACGCCCCGCGCGAGGTTCGCCGACTCGTCGACGAGCTGCGCGTGTTGATGCACCCGAGTGCCGAGGGCACCCCCAACTGAAAGGATTAGCGATGAGCATCGCTTTCACCCTTACCCAGGTCGTTACTCATATCGTGGCTCTGTTGCCGCTACAAGTGCCAAACCCAGCTCCGGTCCAGCCGCCGGGAACGCAGGGATTCACGTCGATCATGGGCTGGGCCAAGTGGGTCGCATTGGCGGTCTGCATTCTGGGTCTGTTTTCCGCCGGCGCACTGATGGCAATTCAGTCACGGCGCGGCGAAGGCGGCGAACACGTCGGCAAGATCGGGATGGCCCTGGGCGGAGTCATCGTCATCTCGGCCGCGGCTTCACTAGTTGGTTTCCTCGTTTCGTGAGCTGAGGTCGTGATGGCTGATAACACAAAGAATCAGAGCCCCTTCACTCGGCCTGGCTTTATTGCCGCGGCCCTCGTGGTAGCGGTGATCGTGATCGCCGGAATCGTGGTGGGTGGTCTCAAAGGGACCGGCCATCGTGCACCGGCTAGTTCCCCGGCCCCGTCGTCACCAGCCGCGGCGTCGAGTTCGGCTGGCAGCCCTGATGTCAGCGTGTGTGGGCTAAAGGGGACGACATTATCTGGGTCCGTGACCTCAGCTCCCCCTGTCGATGAATGGCAGTATCAAGGGACGACTGCGTATCCCGTGTCGCACAGCGCCGGACCAGGGCGGACAGATACCACCGGTGTGCGGACGTGCTTTCAACATTCGCCCGCGGGGGCTGTGTTTGCTGCCGCGAACGCGGTCGCTCAGGGGACAGACAGTGGAACTGCTCACGCTTGGCTGAACTATTTCGTCACCGGCCCAGCTCGAGACGATTTTCTTTCGACGAGTAGTGGTACATCGACGGTGGCCGGGGCGCGAGTTCAGATCACAGGATTCCGGCTGCTCTCATACGATGCCGCGGCTGCGACGGTTGACATGGCCGTCCGGGGATCATCCGCCGGCCAGTCAGTTGATCTCTCGATGGTGTACCAGCTGGTCTGGGAATCAGGAGACTGGAAGCTGACGGTGGCTGATGCGTCGACACCGATCGACGTCGCCACGCTGCCCGCCCTGACCGGTTACATCCTCTGGGGAGTCTGATCATGGCATGCGACGGCATTCAGGCCCTCAATCCTCTCTGCTATGCCCAGCAGGGAGTGAAAGCGGTAGTCGGTGACGCTATCCAGAACATGGCAAATTCTGTTATGGAGGCGTTCGGCAAAGCTATTGCGAGCGTCGGGACGATGTGGGTACACATCGGAACACCGAATCTGACCTCGACTGGCGGCACGTCGCTAGTGGTCGCGGGAAGCACGCCGCCGAACGCAGGCAATGTCACCACGGTGCTGTCGTATGTGGTTTGGATTGGGTTGGCAGTGGCCGTGCTGTCGCTATTCATTCTGGGCGGCCTGGTCGCCACTCGAATGCGTGCCGGCGAGGGAATCATGGCGGTAGGCCGGATGGGCTTGGTTCTGGGATCAGTGGTTCTTATCTCCGGTGCGAGCGCTCTTGTGTCGGCTTTGCTACCGACCGGTCCGAACGGTGCAGGCGGGACCGTCCTGTTCCTGCAATCGAGTCTCTGGTGGATCACGGCCTCGGCCGCGGTGGCATCTGTCATTGTGGCCGGGATACGGATGGCATGGCAAGGGCGAGCAGAACCCGGCCGGCAGCTGCTGTCAAGTCTGCTCACATTAGTGGTAGTTGCCGGGGCGGGCGTGACGATCGTGAGTCTGCTCGTCACCGCCGCCGATAGCTTCTCGGTGTGGATCCTTGATGCTTCTTTGGAGTGCAATGTATCCACCGATGCGTCCTGTTTCGGTGGCAATATGCTGAAATTGCTCGCATTAACGACGAACCCGGCGACCGGTGAACTCGGAGCTCTCCTCATCATCATTCTCGGTTTGGTGGCCGTGCTCGCTGCCGTCTTCCAGATTGTGCTTATGGTCGCCCGCGGGGGCATGCTCGTCATTCTGACGGGCATCCTCCCGCTGTCTGCGTCGTTCACGAACACCGAGATGGGGAAGAGCTGGTTTAAGAAGTGCATCGGCTGGCTGATCGCGTTCATCCTCTACAAGCCGGCCGCCGCGATCGTTTACGCGGCGGCTTTCCAGCTCGCCGGCACTGATGTGTTCGCAGATGACGGGAGCGGTCTGCTGGCAGTGCTCACCGGTCTGATGCTGATGGTGATCGCATTGTTCGCGATGCCCGCCCTGATGCGGTTTGTGACACCGATGGTGGGAGCAATGGCGGGTGGAGCTGCGGGTGGAGCTGCGGCCGCTGGCGCGATGGCCGCGGCACCGACAGGGGCAGCAGCGGTCGGGCGCCTGGCGTCCGGCAGTGGCGGAGGCAGTTCTGGTTCTGATGGTGCCCGGGCTAGTTCAGGCTCCGGCGGTCCGCAAGGCCCCTCCGGCGGTGGTGGAAGTTCCTCACAGCAGGCTCAGAGCACCGGTGGATCCACCGGCGGCGCGTCAGGCGGTAGCAGCGGCGCGGGTACCGGTGCAGCGACCCAGGGCACGGGGGCGGCCGGCGGTGGAGCTGCGGCCGGCGGTGGAGCTGCGGCCGGCGGGGCGGCTGGTGGTCCTATTGGGCTCGCAGCGGGCGCTGCGCTGGACGTGGCGAAGAAGGGCGGTCAAGCGGCTGCCGGCGCAGCGAAGAGCCTTGGTGAGCAATCGACAGGAGAGGGAGGCGGTCCCGATGGCAGCCGTTGAGACACGCAAGGGTCCACGGACCTATGGAAATTGGCGGCGACCGGTATCCCCTGGCATCTTGGGGCTTGGCTCGGTCGGTACAGGTCTACTGCTGGCCGGCCTGGTGGTCGTGGTTATCACGGTGATGGTCGTCGGTCTACTCGAAGCGGTCATTACTGCCGCAGTCCTGGGTGGCGTCATGTTGGCCGTGCTGACCAAGGACTCCCATGGCAAGAACCTGCTGAGCCGTGGTGGTGCCCGTATCGCGTGGTGGTCGGCCCGCTCACGCGGGACGAGCGTCTACCGCTCAGGGCCGCTCGGCCGCGCGCTGTGGGGCACCTACCAGCTGCCCGGCCTTGCAGCTCCGACGCGCCTCAGTGAGCACACGGACAGCTATAATCGCCCGTTCGCCCTGCTCTACACTCCGGCCACCTCGACGTTCTCCGTCGTGATCGGCACCGAGCCCGACGGTGCCGCCCTCGTCGATCAGGAACAGATCGACGTGTGGGTGGCTGACTGGGGGCACTGGCTGGCCAATCTCGGAGACGAGCCGGGCATCGAGGCCGCGTCGGTCACGATCGAAACCGCGCCCGACTCGGGCACGCGGCTGCGCCGCGAGGTCGAGATGAACACCGACCACAACGCCCCGGAGTTCGCTCAGGAGATGTTGCGCGAGGTCGTCACCCGGTATCCGTCGGGTTCGTCGACGGTGAAGGCATACGTGGCGATCAGCTTCAACGCCTCGCACCGATCCGGCAGTAAGAAGCGCAAGGCCGAGGAGATGGCCCGCGAGCTGGCGGCACGCCTGCCCGGGCTCACGGCCGGCTTGCAGGCAACCGGCGCGGGTGCAGCGCACCCGCTGTCCGCCCAGGAACTCTGCGAGGCGATCCGCATCGCCTACGATCCAGCCGCCGCGGTTCTGATCGACGAGGCGCACGCCTCGGGCGAGACGCCCGAGCTGAGCTGGCCCGACGTCGGCCCCTCGGCCGCGCAAGCGTCCTGGGGCGGATACCGCCACGATTCGGCGTACTCCTGCACGTGGGCGATGACGTCAGCTCCGCGCGGCAACGTCCAGTCGGGCGTACTCGCGCGGCTGCTCGCCCCGCACCGCGATATTGCTTGCAAGCGCGTGACGCTGCTGTACCGGCCGATCGACGCGGCCAAGGCGGCCGCGATCGTCGAGGCGGACCTGCGCGCCGCGGAGTTCCGCATGACGTCGACGAGCAAGCCGGCCGCCCGCGACAGCCTGGCGGTTCGCGCAGCGGCGGCGACTGCCGGTGAGGAAGCCTCCGGGGCCG
>JBAQVA010000122.1:0-3382 GCA_049297835.1 Propionibacterium sp. | reverse complement strand
GGGCAACAGTTCGAGCCGGCGCGCAGGTGCGTGGCTCTCCTCGGCCGGCCCCGCGATGGCTTCCGCAGCCGTGGTGGCCTCCGCGCCGGGGACGGCCTCCGGATCCGTGAGCGGTGGCTGCGGATCGGCGGCTCCGCCCCCGATCTCGGGCGACGCCTCCACCGCAGCGCCCGGGACGGCCGACGCCGTGACGGGCTTGTCGGCCCGCGCGGGAAGCCGGAGTTCCTGACCGGGGATGATGAGGTCGGGGTCGGGCACCAGCGCCGCGTTCTCCTGCTGGATCGCCGGCCACCTCCCGCCGTCGGCGAGGTGCTGCTGCGCCAGCTGCCACAGACTGTCCCCCGGCTGGACGATCACCATCTCGGGGGCGGACCGTGTGGCGTTGAGCAGGCGCACCGGGGCGTCGGAGCGCTGATCGGAGCCCGGACCCGTCTGCTGCTCGGGCCAGGATGCCGGGATCTCGAGGAGGGTGCCGGGCGCCAGCGGCTGGAGCGGCGACAGGACGCTCGTCGCATTCGCCTCGAGGATCTCCCGCCACCGGCTGCCGTCACCGCAGTAGCGCTCGGCAAGCGTCCACAGGTCATCCCCCTGGGCGACGGTGTGCCAGCGTGCGCCGTGCCTGGGGCCGGGATCGACCGCGGCATCGGACGCGTCGCCGCCCGGATCGAGCTCGGTGGCCGTCGCCGGCGGGGTCGTGTCTGCAGACCCGGGTTCTTCTCCCGGAGTCTGCCCGCCGACTGCGGCGAGTCCGGCCACGCAGGTCACCAGGACCGCGGCCGCAGGGCCGAAGACGCCGTCGCCGGGTGGACGCCAGCGGATGCGTCCGCCGCTGACGGCCCGGGCGACCTCGCCGGACACCGATGCTGCGAGGAGCAGCCAGGCACCCCAGCCGACCGCCGTGAAGAGCACGAGGAGCACCGCCCCACCGTCAGAGTGCCCGACGAAGGCGTGCAGGTCGAGGTGCCCGAGCAGATCCAGCCGCCCCCAGTGCACGAGCGCCCAGGCGCCACCCGGCAGCAGGGCGATGAGGACGAGCAGGGCACCGACGGAGACACTGAGACGCTTCATGGCCGACGCTCCCTGAAGGTGTCGAGCCGGGCTGTGGAGTGCCCCTCGGCCCGGATCGTGCCGGGGACGATGACGAGCAGGTCGGCCAGGGAAATCTCGCAGCTGACGTGCACTCCCACCTCGGCCCGGATCCCAGCCGGGGTGGAGAAGCCGGAGCTGTCCACCTCCACCGCAGGACTGCCGCAACTGCTGGACACCGCTGCCAGGTCGGCGCTGACGACCTGGCGCGCGGTTGTCACGGCGTTCGACCCGGAACTCGACAGGCTCGCGGCCCGTGCGCCTGCCGCGGCGGCGTCCTGCACCTGGGCGCGCACCGACCAGATGCGCCAGCCGGCCGTCATCAGTGCGATGAGGAGGACGAGGCCCGGCAGGACGACCACCAGCTCGACGCTGGCCGCGCCGCGCTCACACTGTGCTGACCCACGCCTCGGGCAGACCCTGCCCACTGCGATGCCCATGACTCCCCCTCGACGGTTCTCGACGACTGTGCTGCTCACCGCTCGCGCGGCCTGGTGGCGGTGGCGGAGACCTGTGCCAGGCCCAGGTCAAGAGCCAACGGGACGCGCGCGCTCACGCTCACCGCGACCGAGTCAGCACCCATCGCGGTGCTGGTGCGCACCTCGACGAGTTCCGTGGTCATCTGCGAGACGACCTGCTCGGCCGAACCTGCCGGTGCACCGCTCAGCGCCTGGATCTCGGCCGCCGTGAGAGCGGCCTGCTGCACCGTGCTGCGCGCATGCAGCCACACTCCTGCCTCGATGACACCCAGCAGTGTCATCAGGAGCACCGGGGCGAGCACCGCCCAGGAGAGCGCCTCGCTCATGCCCCGCTCCCCACCGGCCTTCCTCCGCCCTGAATCGCTCCTCATGGCGTGCTCAGGAGGGCATGTGCGAGGTGACATAGGCCCGCACGGCGGCAATGACGACGCCGGCGATGATCACCGCCCCGGCAAGCAGGACCGCGTTCTCGGTGGACTGTGACAGTCCCCGCTCGTCCCTGCGCTGCGGCGGGGCGGTGAGCGTGCCGAGGACGACGGCGGCGAACTGGACGAATCGGCTGAGTGTCTTCCTGTTCATGATGCGCATCTCCTGTCTCGTCGGGTCACCCGGGTGAGTGGCCTCGGTGATTCGGTGAGGGGCGACGCCATGGGGGCGTCGTCCCGTCGTCAGCTGATCCCCGCCAGACGCAGCAGCGGCGGGGCGATGAAGGCCAGTCCGAAGATCATCACGGGCAGGGCCATCCACAAGGTCATCCGTTCGTTGGCCTCGTTGGCATCGGTGCGTTCTGCGGCCAGATGGGCATCCCTCAGCTCCTCGACCCGGGCGGCCAACGCCTCGGTCAGGGAGGCGCCCTGGTCGTCGAGCTGCATGATGTCGGCCAGATCGGCAAGCGCCGGCAGTCTCAGTTCAGCCGCCAGGGCACGCAGCCCTGACCAGGGTTGCTGCTGTTCGAGGCTCGCCTGGGCGAGCACTCCACGCACCCGTCGGAAGACGGCGACGTCCGACACGGAGGCGGCCGACTCCAGCGCCTGGGTGGCCGAGAGGTTGGCCATCCGCTCCAGCATCACGAGGTCGAAGAGGGTGAGCAGGGCCTCGTCCGCGTCGAAACGGACGCGCCCCGAGCTGCGCCGAAGACTGAGCTCCGGCCAGAACCAGCCGAGCGTGCCGAGTGCCAGGGCTGCCAGCGGCAGGGGCGCCCCGATCGGGGCGCCGAAGAGGGTGCTCAGCGCCGCGATGAGCACCGGGGTGATCAGGCCTGCGGCGCAGAGGACGAGCTTCTCGGCCACGAAGTCACCGATCGAACGATCGTGCAGGCGAAGCAGTGTGCGGTTCCGCTCGCTGACGGGGAGGCTCAGGCGCGCGTAGGCCTGCGCACCGAGACGCTCCAGCCAGGAGTCCCCCGAACGGGTGAGGACCGCGGACTCTGACTGGTCGTCGGGTGTCTCGCCGTCGAGGTTCGCGAGTGCATCGCCGATCCGCACCGGGCGGGCGCGCATGCCAGTGACCATGACGAAAATCCCGCCGACGCACAGTGCCCCGGCGAGGAGGGAGAGCATCTGGAGGTCAGGCATCGTCGGCCACCTCCGCCACTGCCGGCAGACCGTGACCGTGCAGGATTCTTTCGCGGGCTCGCGGCTGCGCCACCTTTCGCAACATCAGCAGCGTGCCCAGATAACTGATGAACAGTGCCAGCCCGAGCAGCTGGCCCGTCGGAGTGCGATAGGGGGCGAGGTAGTCGGGGTTGACCACCGCGACACCGGCGAGCACCACCAGGGTGATGAGGGTCACCTGGCGCACCACGACCCGCGGCTTCG
>JBAQVA010000121.1:0-1715 GCA_049297835.1 Propionibacterium sp. | reverse complement strand
TCAGGTAGTTGTCGGGATCGGGGAAGTCCGGGAACCAGCCGAGCTGGAAGATCGGGTAGACGTCGGCCACCCGATCCTTGCTGTACTGCACCCACTCGGTGGACTGCAGGTTCACCGTGAACAGGCCGGAACTCTCCAGCTGGGACTTGATCGCCGCATACTCGTCACTCGAGCTCTGCCCGTAGTGGTCAGGGTTGTACTGGATGTTCAGAGCCAGCGGCGTTGTCACCCCGGCGTCGGAGAGGAACTTCGCCGCCTTGTCCTTGCTCGGACCTCCATTGCCGTCGCCGAAGGCAGACTTCAGCGTGGCATCGGTGCCGAGAAAGCCGTCCGGCACATAGGCATACAGCGGGCTGTAAGTGCCCTTGTAGACATTCGTGGAGATGGCATTGCGATCGATGAGCGAGGCGACTGCCTGACGCACCGCCAACGCCTTGGCGGCGCTGGCCTCACTGGTCTTGTCCCCGAAGGGGGCCGTGTTGAAGTTGAAGACCAGGAAGCGCATCTCCCCGCCGGTACCCTCGTACACCTTGAGCTTGGAGTCAGCACGCAGGGAATCGATGTCAGTTGCCGAGAGGCTGCGGTAGGCGCCGTCCACCTCGCCCTGCTGCACACCGAGTTTGAGGTTCTCCGCCTGCGCGTAGTACTTCACGCTCACTGTGGCAGCCTGGGCCTTGCCCAACACTCCCTGGTAGTCGTCCCATCGGGCGAAGCTGACGAGCTGGTTCTTGGTGTAGTCGGTGATCCGCAGAGGCCCGGCGAAGGGATTGGCCTTCACGATCGAGTCGTCGTCGAGCACCTTGTCAGCCGGGAACGAGTCCTTGTCGACGATCGGTCCGGCGGGGCTCGTCAGCACCTGCGGGAAGGTCTGGTCATTGCCGACCTTCAGCGTGAACACGACCGTGAGGTCGTCCGAGGTGCTCACCGAGTCAAGATTTGCCAGCAGGCTGGACGGACCGTTCGGGTCGTTGATCTTGATGATCCGGTCGAAGCTGTACTTGACGTCCTCGGACGTGAGGCTGTGCCCGTTGGCGAACTTCAGTCCGCTCTTCAGCTTGACCGTGTACTCCTTGTCACTCGTGAACGAGGCGGACGCGGCGATGTCGGGGACCGGGGTGCCGTCGGTGGCGCCCGGCTTGGTGTTGAGCAGGAAGGGGAAGCAGTTCGAGACGAGGGTGAAGGAGCCGCTATCGTACTCACCTGCCGGATCCAGCGAGGTGACCTTGTCGGTGGTGCCGATCAGAACGGCACCACCGCCTGCCGAGCCGCTGCTCGAGCTCGAGGACGAGGTCTGCGCGCAGCCCGGGAGCGCGACGGCGGCAGCACCGATGGCTGCGAACTGCAACAAGTTGCGGCGTGAGACGAGATGCATGCGTGGATCTTCCTGTCGGGGACGACCTCGGTGCCGTACACCGAAAAGTCACCCAGTTTTCGCCCAGTGTTGGGCTCAACCGAGGTGCCCCCCAGGCGTCTCACGATGTGAGCACCGCTCAGGGGAGCAGCCAGCGTCCACAGATCTCGGCGATGCCCTCGGCAGCCATCAGCACGCCGACCACGACGAGGGTCCAGGAGGCGAGCACCGAGAGCCTCGCCGCCCAGTCCCGGCGGACCCGCTCGATGAGCCGAAGCGCCTTGTCGAAGACGCCCGCGAAGACCGCGATGCTCAGCACGACGAGCGCGATCTGGCTCACCAGGACCCACACCAGGCAGGCCGC
>JBAQVA010000120.1:0-24876 GCA_049297835.1 Propionibacterium sp. | reverse complement strand
GCGCCTCGATGCGCTCGGCGTCCGGCTCGACCCCGGCCGCGCGCAGCTTGGTGAGCGCCGAGACCGCCTCGCCGGCGGCGCTGGCCTGCTGCCAGACGCTGGCGGCCAGTCCCAGGGCCGACAGTTCCTCGTCGTCGAAACGCACCGGCGGCAGTTCGAAGGCGGCCCGGGGGATGCGGTAGCCGTTCTCGCCGTCGAGCGAGGGGTCCTCGGTGTCGACCTCGATCGGCACGCCGGCCGCCCGCAGTTCGTCCTTGTCACGCTCGAACTGGCGGTTGAAGCTCTGGTCCTTGAGGTTCTCGTAGCCTCCCACGATGGCGCGCAGACGTTGCTTGGTGAGCGGCCGTCGGGCCGAGAGCAGGGCAATGGTGAGATTCATCAGTCGTTCGGTCGTGCGGGCTGCCACGCCCGTGACGCTACCAGCGGCACCGGCGGTCCGCCCGCGGCGGTGCGAGCCGGCTCGGGCAGCTGCCGGCCGTGCCACCATGGAGCCCGTGGAGCACACGCACGGATCCCCCGCTGGCGGCAGCAGCCCCGGCCGGTACCGGGTGAGTCCGGCCGGGGCAGGCCGTTTCGCCCCCTCCCCCACCTCCGAGCTGCACCTGGGAAATCTCCGCACGGCCCTGCTGGCCTGGCTGTTCGCCCGGGCGGACGGTCTCGACTTCGTGGTCCGGATCGAGGACCTGGACCTCGAAAGAGTCCGGGCTGCCCCCCACGTCGCCGGGCACCAGCTGGCTGACCTGGCCGAGCTGGGCCTGGACTGGGACGGCCCCGTCCTTCACCAGAGCGAGCGCATCGACCTCTACCACGACGCCGCGCGCGGACTCGAGGGATACGAGTGCTTCTGCACCCGCCGCGAGATCGCCGAGGCGGCCAGCGCCCCGCACGACGGCCAGCGAGCCTATCCGGGCACCTGCGCCCACCTCGGTGCCGCGCGCCGCGAACAGCTCCGCGCGAACCGGCGCCCGGCCTGGCGGGTCAGGGCGCACGGTGCCAGGGCACAGGTCCACGATCGTTTCGCGGGCACCGTCGAGGCGCAGGTGGACGATTTCGTGCTCTTCCGCAACGACTCACGGCCCGCCTACAACCTGGCGGTGGTGGTCGACGACGCGGCCCAGGGGATCACCCAGGTGACCCGCGGGCGCGATCTGCTCGCCTCGTCCCCCCGGCAGGCCTGGCTCGCCACCCGGCTCGGCTCCACACCGCCGGGTTACGCCCATGTCGGACTCGTCTGCGACGTCTCGGGAAGAAGGCTGTCCAAGCGTCACGGCGATCTGACGCTGGCGGGCCTGCACTCGGCCGGTATGAGCACCCGTGAGGTCTTCCGGCTGCTGTGCCGCTCGGCCGGACTGCCGGACTGCGACGGCGCGCACGAGCTGCTCACCGCGGTGCGCGGCACCGGGCTGCTGCACGAGCCCGCGCTCGCCCGCGACTGGACGGTCGACGTCGGGCGCTGGACCGACCGGCGTCCGTGAGCCGGAACCGGCTCAGGACGAGGCGGTCTCGGTGAACAGGATGTCGACGACGAAGACCAGCGTGGTGCCGGCGGCGATGCTCGGCGTGGCATTGCCCGCCGGGTAGGCCAGCGAGCCCGGCACGACGAGCAGCACGCGGCTGCCGACCGTCTGGTCCACCAGGCCCTTCTGCCAGCCCTCGATCGTCCCGGTCAGGGCACCGGTCTGCGGTGACGGCTTGCCGTCGGCGTAGGTGGTCCCGACCACGCGGCCGTTGCCCCACTCGACACCCAGGTAGTTGACCGTGACGGTGTCACCGGACGCGACCTTCTTGCCGGTCCCGGTGATGAGCGGCTGGACGACCAGCGCCGTGGGCTCCTTGGCGTCGGCCGGGAAGGCGATGCTCGGATTGTTGACGTCGCCGCCCACGGTGGGCAGCCCGGCCGGTGGGGTCACCGTCGTGCCGGACGGCTCGGTGAGCTGGATGGAGACCACGTCCACCACGAAGACCAGTGTGTCGCCGACCTCGATGCCCGCCGAGGAGGCACCGCCGGCGGAGTCGTAGCCGTCCGCCCCGGTGATCCCGATGAGCACCCGGTCACCGACGTGCTTGCCCTCCAGGCCCTTGGCGAATCCGCTGATGACCTGGCTCAGGCCGAAGGAGGTGGTCTTGCCGCGGGTGAAGCTCGAGTCGAAGGTGGAGCCCGTCCGGGCGTCGAGGCCCACATAGTTGATCTCCACCGTGGAGTCGCTGGCGACCTGGGCGCCGGTGCCGCTGGTCAGCACCTTGCTCATCGTCTCGTTCACCTTGATCGGCCAGTCGGCCTTCACGGTGGGCGACTCCCCGGCGGCCCCGGTCACGGTGATGTCGTCGAGGGAGCTGATGACCCGCGGCGCAACGCTCGCGGTCGCGGTGGACGTGGCGGTCGCGCTCGAACTGGCCGACGACGAGGCCTGTGAGGCATTGCTCTTGCTGCACCCCGCTGCGGCGACGAGAAGCACCGGCACGAGCAGCGCACCGGTGACGGCGAGCATGCGCGGGCTGTGGGAACGGGAGTTGGCCAAGAGTTTTTTCGGCGAGTTCACGGGCACGGGGTCATGGTAGCTGACCCACCTGGCCGGCCCTGACGGGTCGCCGACGTCACAACTTGACCATGTCGAGCAGGGCGCCGAGCTCGTCCCTGGTCAGCTCCCGCGTCTCGCCGACGGGCAGGCTGCCCAGCCGTACGGGGCCGATCGCGATCCGGGCCAGCTTGCGCACCGGGTGACCGACCGAGTCCATCATGCGGCGCACGATCCGGTTGCGTCCGGAGTGCAGGGTGATCTGCACGAGGCTGTGCTCGGGCCCGCGGGAGACCAGCTTGACCCGGTCGGCCCTGATCGGGCCGTCCTCCAGCGTGACGCCCTTCTCGAGACGACGCAGCGTCCGGTTCTCCAGCAGCCCCTCGGCGTCCACCAGATAGGTCTTGGGCACCTCGTAGCTGGGGTGGCTCAGCCGGTGGGCGAACTCGCCGTCGTTCGTGAGGATGATGAGCCCGTCGGTGTCGGTGTCCAGACGCCCCACGTGGAAGAGCCGCTGGTGCGGCGGCACGTACTCGGCCAGGGTCGGGCGGTCGAGCGGATCCTCCATCGTCGACACCACGCCACGGGGCTTGTTGAGCAGCAGGTAGAGATGGCGGCGTGGCGGCGGGATCCGCGCGCCGTCCACCCTGATCGTCACCTTCTCGGGGTCGACCCGGGTGCCGAGCTCGGTGACGATCTGCCCGTCCACCTCGACGCGGCCCTCGACGATGAGTTCCTCGCTGGCACGCCGCGAGGCGACGCCGGCCTGGGCAAGCACCTTCTGCAGGCGCACCCCCTGCGTTCCGGGCCCGTCAGTTCCAGTCATGACCGTTCTCCCTCGGTGAAGCTGTCTGCTCGTCCCTCGGCTCGCCGGCAAGGTCCGCCAGCTCGGCCTCCAGGGCGCTCGCGTCCGGCAACAGGGGCGCGATGTCCGGAAGCTCGGACAAGCTGCTCAAGCCTAGTCGGGTGAGGAAGTGGTCCGTGGTCACGAGCAGTCCGGCGCCGCTGCGCTCGTCGGCGCCCTGCTCGTCCACGAGCCCGCGGGAGAGCAGGGTGCGCACCACGGCGTCCACGCTGACCCCCCTGACCGCCGAGACCCGGGAGCGGGCCACCGGCTGGAGATAGGCGATGACCGCCAGCGTCTCCATCGCCGCCTGGCTCAGCCGGTTCTGCCCTCCCGAGCGCACCCAGGCAGCGATCCGGTCGTGGTACTCGGGACGGGTGGCATATGCCCAGCCGCCCGCGATCGGCCGCAGCTGGAATCCACGGCCGCTGCGCCGGTAGTCCTCGGCCAGGCCCCTGAGGGTCCGCTCGACCACCTCCGGGCTCGTCCCGCCGGCCTGGGCCAGGGTCTGCACGTCGAGTGGCTCCTCCGCCATGAGCAGCAGGCACTCGAGCAACGGCGCCAGCTCGTCGTCGTGGGGCAAGCCGGAGGGCGGGCCGGCAGGGGCATCCGGCGCCTCGTCGACCTGCGACTCGGGGGCCGCCCGGGGTCCGGCAGTTGGCTGTTCGGTCATGACTTCTCCTCACTGTCGGCCGGCGGATCGGGCGCGCCCGAGGGGTCCTCGGCCGGGTCGTCGGCCGGGCGGTCGAACTCGTCGCTGATCCACACCTCCTGGCCGGGCTCGCCGGTCCACCGGATGGTGAGATCACCCAGCGGGGTGAGCTGCTCGAAGGAGACGGCTGCCCGCCGGAAGAGTTCGAGCAGGGCCAGGAACCTGGCGACGACCGTCATCCGGTCGACCTGCTCGGTGAGTGCCCGGAAGGTGAGAGATCCGGCCCTGCGCAGCCGCCGCACGACGATCTCGGCCTGTTCCTGCACGCTCACCGTCACCACGTGGAGCTGTTCGACCGGCATCTGGGCCGCTTCTCCCGGGGAGAGCGCGCGGACGGCGAGCACCGCGAGCCGGTCGGCACCACCGGGAAGGGTGACCTCGGGCAGCAGCCCACGGAACTGTTCCTCCAGGCTGCGGTGCGGGGTGAGGACGAGCTCCTCGCGCGAGATCGCCGCGGCGAAGCGGGCCGAGATCTGCTTGAACGCCCGGTACTGCAGCAGCCTGGCGAACAGCAGGTCCCTGGCCTCCAGCAGCGCCAGGTCCTCCGGATCCTCGACCTCGCCGCGGGGCAGCAGACGCGCTGCCTTGAGGTCCACGAGGGTCGCGGCGACCACCAGGAAGCTGCTCGTCTGGTCGAGATCCCAGTCCTTGCCCATGGCGGTGAGATGGGCGATGAACTCGTCGGTCACCCGTGACAGGGCGAGTTCGGTGATGTCCAGCTTGTGCCTGCCGATGAGCTGCAGGAGCAGGTCGAAGGGGCCGTCGAAATTGTCGAGCCGCACGTGGAAGACCGTCTCCGGGCCGGCCTCCCGACCGTCGTCGGGGACGCCGGCGTGGCGCTCGCCGTCCGGACCGGCCGGCTGCCCGGAGGGCTCAGCCAAGGCCGTCCTGCTCGCGCAGCTGGTGCACGAGGGGAGCCTGCTCGCCCTGTTCCTCCAGCCCACCCAGGGCCAGCGCGACGGCCTCGCGGACCAGCCGTCCACGATCCACGCTGATCCCGTGGTGGGCGCGCAGCGTGAGCCGCGCCTGCTCCAGCGCGAGCAGCTCCTCGTTCGACAGGTAGATCGTGATCTTCTCGTCATGACGCACCCTGCCGCTCGGCTGCGCCGGGGCCTCCGCATCCCGGGATCCTGCCTTGCGGGGGGCAGCCGCACGGGCCACCGTCAGGACGGCCCGGTGGGTGGCGGTCGAGTGCTCGGTGGTGGAGCGGAAGAGCTCCTCGGCGCCGGGCAGACTCACCTTTCGTGGCATCGGACCAGCACCTCCTTCGCAAGGCTGCGGTAGGACGCGGCCCCTTCCGAGTTGGAGGCATAGGTGGTGATCGGTTCCCCGGAGACGGTGGTCTCGGGGAAGCGGATGGTGCGCCGGATGACCGTGTGGAAGACCTCGTCGCCGAAGACCTCGAGGACGCGGGCGAAGACCTCGCGGGTGTGCAGGGTGCGCCCGTCGAACATGGTGGCGAGCACCCCGAGCAGCCGCAGGTCGGGGTTGAGCCGGTCGGTGACCTTGTTGATCGTGTCGGTGAGCAGCGCCACCCCGCGCAGCGCGAAGTACTCGCACTCGAGCGGGATGATCACCTCGTCGGAGGCGGTCAGCGCATTGACGGTGAGCAGCCCGAGCGAGGGGGCACAGTCGATGAGGATGAAGTCGTAGCGATCGCGCACCGGGTCGAGGAGCCGTTTGAGGGTCTGCTCGCGGGCGACCTCGCTGACCAGCTGCACCTCGGCGGCCGACAGGTCGATGTTGGCGGGCAGCAGGTCGAGCCCGGGCACGGCGGTGCTCAGGACCACCTCGTCGAAGCTGGACTCCCGCGACAGCAGCAGGTTGTAGATGCTCAGGTCCAGGGTGTGCGGATGCACGCCCAGGCCGAGCGAGGCCGAACCCTGGGGATCGAAGTCGACGAGCAGCACCTTGCGGTCCTGCTCCGCGAGTGCGGCACCGAGATTGATGGCGGTCGTCGTCTTGCCGACGCCACCCTTCTGGTTGCACAGCGCGATGATGATCGCGTGACTCGGTCCGTCGCCGACAGGTGGCACGACGAGCGTGGGGAAGACGCGTCCGGTGGCGTCGAGTTCCGGCTCCTCGCCGTCGGCGTCACCCGCCGGTGAACCACTGGGCTGCTGCGATGTCATGTCCCACTCCTCATCAGTTGCTTCGCCAAGCCTAGTCATCCGGATCCCCGCGGAAGCCACCGCGGCGGACCCGGCCGGCTCAGCCGCGGGCCCTGGGGTGGGACGCCGCGTAGACCTCGCGCAGGTGCTGGGCGGTGACCTCGGTGTAGATCTGGGTGGTCGTCACGGACGCGTGCCCGAGAAGCTCCTGGACGACACGCACGTCGGCACCACCGTCCAGCATGTGGGTCGCGAAGGAGTGCCGCAGGCTGTGGGGACCCAGCGGTCCGGCGATGCCGGCCTCGCGCGCGCGGGTCTGCATGACCTCCCAGGCGCTCTGCCGGCTCAGCCGGGCGCCCCGCGTGTTGAGGAAGAGCGCCGGGGTGGAGCGCCGGGCCGCGCGTGCCCAGTCCGGCCGGCCGCGCACCAGCCAGGCGTCCACCGCCGAGCGGGCGTAGCTCCCCAGCGGCACCATCCGCTGCTTGTTCCCCTTGCCGGTGACGCGCAGCCCGGCCTCGGGCTCGGCCAGCACCCGGGTGATGTCGTCGACGTCGAGGGCGAGCAGCTCGCTGATCCTCGCCCCGGTCCCGTAGAGCATCTCCAGCAGGGCGCCGTCGCGCAGGCCGCGCGTGCTCTCGCGCTCCACCGAGTCCAGCAGGCGGGTGACCTCGTCGATACTCAGCGCCTTGGGCAGGCGTTTGCCGGTCTTCGGGGGATGCACCTCGACGGCCGGGTCGACCGCCGCCCGGCCCTCCGCCACTGCGAAGGCGTGCACAGTACGCACCGCGACCAGGGCCCGGGCGATGCTGGAGGCGGACAGCGGGCGATGACCCTCGTCGCCGGTGCTCAGCTCTCGTTCGTAGTCGGCCAGCTGGGACGCTCGGACCTGCTCCGCCGAGTTGATTCCGCGGGCGCGGAGCCAGTCGGCGTAGCGCTCCAGGTCACGCCGGTAGGCGGCAATCGTGTTGGCAGCCAGCCCCCGCTCGACCAGCAGGTGGTCGAGATAGCTCTCGACCAGCCGGCCCAGCGGGTCGCGGCCGGCCGAGTTGCCGCCGGGCTCAGCCAAGTGCCCCGAGCTCCCGACGGCGCGCCCGGAACTGCTCGCGGACCGGCCAGGGCGCATCGGCGGGACGCAGCGTGTCGAGCCGGCCCTGCGCCCGGGCCAGTGCCAGGGCGAGGGTGCCGGTCACCATGTTGGGGTTGTGGACCCGGCCTGCGTAGACGAGCTCCACGAGTTCGTCCAGCGGCAGCCAGCGCAGGCCCATGTCGGTCTCCTCGTCCTCGACGACGAAGCCCTCGGGTCGGGGTGCACGGTGCAGCCCGCGGGCGAGGTAGATCCGCAGGGACTCCTCCAGGCCTCCCGGTGAGCTGAAGAAGTCGACCAGGACACGCCAGTCGTCGGCGGCCAGCATGGCCTCCTCGGAGAGCTCGCGCCGGGCCGCGGTGAGTGGCTCCTCACCGGCCACGTCGAGCAGCCCGGCCGGCGGCTCGACCAGGCGCATGGCGACCGGATGGCGGTACTGGTGCACGACGGCGATCCGGTCCTGTTCGTCGAGGGCCATGATGGCCACCGCACCGGGATGGGTCACCCACTGACGGACCATGCTCCCGCCCTGCGGCAGGCGCACCCGGTCCTCGACGAAGTCACAGACCCTGCCCCGGGCCTCGACGCGATGGCTCAGGATCGGCCACTGCTCGAACTCGTCGACCAGCTCGCTCATTCGCTGTCCCCGCCCGCCGGGTGGCGGGCCGTCGTGGCGCGCCGGGTGGTGCGCTTCGAGGCGCCCGCGGCGGCGCGTGGACGACGCCTGGCCGGCTTCTTGGCCCGCTCCCCCACCGGCTTGTGGGTGGCGCGGTAACGCTCGATCGCGGCCTGCACGAGGCCCCTGAACAGCGGATTGGCCGCGGTGGGCCGGGAGGTGAACTCCGGATGGGCCTGGGTGGCCACGAAGAAGGGATGCACCTCGGTGGGCAGCTCGATGAACTCGACCAGATTGCGGTCCGGGGACAGCCCGCTGAACACGAGACCGGCCTTCTCGAGGCGCTCGCGGTAGGCATTGTTCACCTCGTAGCGGTGACGGTGCCGCTCGGAGACCTTCGTCCTGCCGTACAGGCCCTGCACGATGCTGCCGCGCTTGAGCTCGGCGGGATAGGCGCCCAGCCGCATCGAGCCGCCCAGGTCGCCGTCCCCCGAGACGATGGAGCGCTGCTCGGCCATCGTGGCGATGACCGGGTTCGCGGTGTCCGGGTCGAACTCGCTGGAGGCCGCATCGGGGATGTCCGCCAGATCGCGGGCGACCTCGATGACCATGCACTGCAGGCCCAGGCACAGACCCAGCGTGGGGATCCTGTGCTCACGGGCGTAGCGGATCGCGCCGAGCTTGCCCTCCACCCCGCGGATCCCGAAACCACCGGGCACGACGATGCCGTCCACGTCGCCGAGCTGCTCGGCGGCGCCCTCCTGGGTCTCGCACTCGTCGGACTTGACCCACCTCACCCGGACCCGGGCCCAGTTGGCGAAACCGCCGGCCCGGATCGCCTCGACGACGCTGAGATAGGCGTCGGGCAGATCGATGTACTTGCCGACCAGGGCGATGGTGACCTCTTCGGTCGGACGCTCGACCCGATCGAGCAGATCGTTCCAGCTGGTCCAGTCGACATCGTGGAACGGCAGGTTCAGCACCCGCACCACATAGGCGTCCAGGCCCTCGTGGTGCAGGATCTTCGGGATCGCGTAGATGCTCGAGGCATCGGGGCAGGCGACCACGCCCTCTTCGTCGACGTCGCAGGAGAAGGCGATCTTGCGCTTGATCGACTCCGGAAGGTCCATCGCCGAGCGGCAGACCAGGGCATCGGGCTGGATGCCGACGCTGCGCAGGGCGGCCACCGAGTGCTGGGTGGGCTTGGTCTTGAGCTCGTGGGACGGCCCGATGTAGGGCACCAACGAGACGTGGATGTAGAAGGTGTTCCCGCGCCCGATGTCGTGACGGATCTGACGCGCCGCCTCGAGGAAGGGCTGGGACTCGATGTCGCCGACGGTGCCCCCGATCTCGTGGATCACCACGTCGTCGCCGGGCTGGGCGACATTGATCATCCGGGACTTGATCTCGTCGGTGATGTGCGGGATGACCTGCACGCACTCGCCGAGGAAGTCGCCGCGGCGCTCCTTCGCGATGACCGCCGAGTACACCTGACCGGTGGTCACATTGGCCCGGGCCGTGAGATTGCGGCCCAGGAAACGTTCGTAGTGACCGATGTCCAGATCGGTCTCCGCACCGTCCTCGGTGACGAAGACCTCACCGTGCTGGAAGGGGTTCATTGTCCCCGGGTCCACGTTGAGATAGGGGTCAAGCTTCTGCATCGTCACGCGCAGGCCGCGTGACACGAGAAGACTGCCCAGGCTTGAGGCCGTCAGGCCCTTGCCGAGAGAGGAGGCAACGCCTCCGGTGACGAATATGTGCTTGGTCTGCTTGGCGTTCCCCACGGGCCTCCAGCATAGGTCACGCGGGGCCCTGTTCCGACCACGAGGTCCGTGTTGGGCCACCCGGACCCGTCGGAAGGCCCCCGCACAAGTCCACAGACCCGACGGGAGACCCGCCGCACGACTCCACAGACCCGGCGGGAAACCCGCCGCACGACTCCACAGACCCGGCGGGAGACCCGCCGCACGACTCCACAGACCCGGCGGGAAACCCGCCGCACGACTCCACAGACCCGGCGGGAAACCCGCCGTTCGCCCCCATCAATCCTCGCGTTCCGCCTGGCCGAGGAGCTCCTCGGCATGCGCCAGCGCCGTGGCGGACTCGGTGCCGGCCATCAGCCGGGCGATCTCGTGGACCCGCCGATCGCCGTCCACCAGCTGGATGTCGCTGGCGGTCACCGGTCCCTGGCTGGACTTGGTCACCACGTAGTGGCGGTCCGCGAAGGCCGCGACCTGGGCCAGATGGGTGACGATGATCACCTGGGAGTGCCTGGCGAGCCTCGCCAACCGCCGCCCGATCTCGATGGCCACCCTGCCTCCCACGCCGGCGTCCACCTCGTCGAAGACGAAAGTGTGGCCCGGATCCGTGCCGGCCAGCACTGCCTCCAGTGCCAGTCGCACCCGGGACAGCTCACCGCCCGAGGCCATCTTGGCCAGCGGGGCCGGTTCGGATCCGGGATTCGCACTGAACAGCAGTCGCACCGCATCGATCCCGAATGCGCGTGGCTCGGGCAGCGGATCCAGCCGGAAACCCAGCCGGGCGTGCGGCATCGCGAGCGCGGCCAGCTCACCGCCGACCCTCGCCGCCAGCTCCTGGGCTGCCTCCAGACGCAGCTCGTGGAGCTGCCGCGCCCCGGCCAGGAGCTCCTCGTCGCGCACCCGGAGCTGCTCCCGCAGCTCGCCGATGCGGCTCTCGTCGGTGTCCAGGTCGAGCAGCCGTGCCCGGGAGCGTTCCTCCCAGGCCAGCACCTCGTCGACATTCGCACCGTACTTGCGGGTGAGCGCGGCCAGCGCTGCCCGCCTCGTGGTGATCGTCTCCAACGCCTGCGGGTCGGCGTCGAGATCCGCCAGGTAGGACGCGAGATCACCGCTGAGCTCGCCGAGGCCGAAACCGATCTGGTCGAAGCGCTCGGCCAGCCCGGAAGCCTGCGGGTCGAGTTCGGCGATCCGGTGGGTCTGCTTGCGGGCATCGCCGAGCAGGCCCACCGCCCCGGGGTCGTCGACGTCTCCGTCGTCGGCGCCGGTCAGCATGTGGACCACCTGCTGGGCGAGCAGCCTCAGATCATCCAGGCCCTGCAGGCGGGCCGCCCGCGCCGCCAGTTCCTCGTCCTCGCCCGGCTGCGGGCGCACTGCGGCGATCTCGTCGAGACCGAATCGCAGCAGGTCCGACTGCTGGGCGCGCTCCCGCGCGTTGTCGATGCGCTCGCTGAGCTCGGCCGCCAGGGTCCGGCGCCGTTCGAAGAGTTCGCGGTAGTCGGCGAGCAGCCGGGCGAAGTCCTGCCCGGCGTAGCGGTCGAGGATCTCGCGCTGCCGCTCGGGACTGGCCAGCCGGATCTGCTCGGACTGACCGTGGATCGTCGCCAGCTGCGCGACGATCGCGCCGGCCGTGCCGATGGGGGCCTGGACGCCCCCCACCCAGGCCCGGGAACGCCCGTTCGCACGGACATGGCGCGCGATGAGCAGGTCGCCGTCCGCGACGTCGGCGCCGATCTCCTCCAGCCCGCCCTCAAGCCCCGCGAAACCGGTGAAACGCGCCTCCACCTGGGCGCGAGCGGCACCCGAGCGGACGATGGAGGCCTCCGCCCGGGCACCGAGCAGCAACCCGAGCCCGGAGACGATCATCGTCTTGCCGGCGCCGGTCTCGCCGGTGATCGCGGTGAGACCGGGGGACGGCTCGATCTCCGACTCCTCGATGACGCCGAGCCCGGCGATCCGCAGGGAGTTCAGCACGGGTGCTCGTCCCGGGGGGCACGCCGGGTCGGGGCACGCCAGCCCTGGATGTCCAGACCGAACTTCTTCACCAGCCGGGTGGCGAACGGCTGCTCACTCAGTCTGGCGATCTGCAGGTCGGCCGGGTAGCGGCGCACGCTGACCTGGTAGCCCGCACCGACGTAGGCATTGCGACGACCGTCGCACCAGACCACCGCCGACAGGCTCATGTCGCCGACCATCCGCAGTTCCACCTGCGAGCTGGGCGCGACGACACAGGCCTGCGAGAACAGCGCGTGCGCAGCGATGGGCACCACCTCGAAGGCCTGGGTGTCGGGCCAGATCACCGGGCCGCCGCTGGAGAAGGCATAGGCCGTCGAGCCGGACGCGGACGCGACGAGCACCCCGTCGCAGGCCCATCGCGACAGCGGCCTGCGATCGATCGAGACGAGCAGGTCGACCATCTTCTGCCGGGAGGCCTTCTCGGTGGAGACCTCGTTGACGGCGAATGAGGTCCACACCAGTTTCTCGGTGGCATCGCGCACCTCGACCGACAGGGTGAGTCGCCGTTCGATCGCGTAGTCCTTGTGGGCGACCTTGTCGATCAGCTCGCCCACCTCGTAGGCCTCCAACTCGGCCAGGAAGCCGACATGCCCGAGGTTCACGCCGAGCAGCGGTACGCCGTGCGGGAGCGCCCACTCGGCACCCCACAGGATCGTGCCGTCGCCACCGAAGACCACCATGAGCTCGACCTGGGAGGAGTCGTCGAGGACGTCGATACCGGCCTGCGGCAGACGCCGGCGGACATCGTCCAGCCGGGTGGGCTCCAGCAGGCAGTCGATCCCGTGGCGCCACATGCCCTCGATGAACTCGACGGCGCTGTCGACGGCCTCGGGCCGGGTCGGGTGCATGACCACGGCCACGCGACGTTGTTCTTCCACGATCGCCAGCCTAGCGACGGGCCGGGCGCCCCGGTCCGCTCACCGGCACGGGATCAGCCCCCGAACTCACCGCCGGGGATCACGAGGCCCGGTCCACCGGAGACGTCACGCCGGGCAGGGTGGCGACACCGCCGTCCCGGGAGGAGTCGAGGATGTGGGCGAGGGCGAGCTCGGCGGCATCCAGTCGCGCCAGACGCTCCGCGATCCCGAGACGGTCCAGCTCCGCGCAGCTGCTCAGCACCTCGTCCACGGCGCGGTTCCCGGTGCGCAGGAGTTCACGCCCGGCGGGCTGTTCCGCCTGCTGGGCCGACTGCTCCACGATGGCGGACTCGTCCATGGGCCGCGAGCCTAGCGCACATCCGGTGCGGACGGACTCAGTCCCCCAGCCCGCGGGCCTGGAGCGCTTCACCGACCTGGAGGGCATGACCGACGGCGCTGACCACCACAGGTGCCGCGAACCGCCAGGAGACCCTCTCCAGGCCACGGGCGCGCGCCGCCTCGCGGACGGTGCGCACCGAGACGAGGAGATAGGGAATCGAATTCCACATGATCGCGATGGTCAGCGCGAAGGTCTCGGGCTTGGCCCCGAAGCGCCGGAAGGGTTTCGCCAGCGAGGCGACCGCGTCCATGATCTGCGACGCCGGGCTGGTGCTGGTGAGCATCCGGGCGAGCCACAGGCAGCTGAGCATGCCGGCCACGAAGACGACGCCGGTCTGCCAGTTCCAGAAGACCGCGTAGTAGCCGAGGACGAGCAGGTTCATCACCACGATCGCGAGACCCGGGTTGAGCGTGCGCAACGGCAGGCCGGCGGCCAGCCACAGGACGAGCGCGGCAAGCACCAGGCAGCACAGCGAGAGCACGATCTGACGTACGAAGAAGGGCAGCACACCGAGTGCGAGCAGGAGCAGGTATTTCAGCCAGATGGGACTCCGGTGCATGAGTGAATTGCCGGCACGGTAGACGCCGAGGTAGTTCTCGAGCTTCATCGACGTGCTCCCGGCGTGCTCAGCGCCCTCTCGGCCATCGTCGCCCGGTACTGGCCGATGATCTGTGCCGGCTCACCGTCCGCCACCACCCGGCCAGAGTCGACGAGCAGCACCCGATCCATCCGGGAGGCGAGATCGAGATCGTGGGTCGAACAGACCAGCTGCTGGTCCATCTCGTCGAAGGCCCCCGACAGGACCATCCGATTGCGCAGGTCCAGGAGGGTGGTCGGCTCGTCGGCGATGACGATCTTCGGCTCGACGGCCAGCACACAGGACAGCGCGACGAGCTGACGTTCCCCTCCGGACAGCGCATGGACGCTGCGATTGGCCAGCGCCTCCAGGCCGTGCGCCGCCAGGATCTCCAGGGCCCGATCACGTCGACGGACGCGGTCGGCCACCGAGGCGCGAAGGCTGAGCTCCACCTCCTCCAGTGGAGTCGCCATCACGAGCTGGGCCATCGGATCGGTGAAGACGTGACCGACGATCCGACGCACATGGCGGCCCTGACGTGCCGGGTCCAGCCCCTCGACGAGGACCTGACCCTGACTTGCGGTCATCAAGCCGTTGACCAGCTTGAGCAGGGTGGACTTGCCCGAGCCGTTGGCACCGATGACACCGATCCGCCGCTCGGGGAGCGCGAGCGTGATGTCGCGCAGGATCTGCTGGCTGCCGGAGCGCCCGTCGAGGTCGTAGCTCTCGACCTCGACACTCACGTCGTGGTACTCGATCATGCCGGGCTCAGGCCTTCCTGGCCGGACGCAGGGCCGGGAAGGCGGTGAAGACCGCCACCGCCAGCAGGGCTGCCACAACGGCCTTCACCACGTCCCAGGGGAAGAAGGGGGCCGTTGTGAGCAGCGCCTTGGTGAGGGTCATGTGGAAGACCGCGATGAAGAAGACCACCGCGGACAGATGGATGATGACCGCACCGAGGACGGCGCAGGCCGTGAGCAGGAACGGCAGCAGCCGGCGGCTGGGGCGGCTGCGCAGTACCGCATAGGCAGCAGCCCCGGCGGCGAAGCCGCTGATGACGAAGCCGAAGAGATAGCCGCCGGTGGGCCCGATGAGCACCGCAGGACCGGACATGCCGTTGGAGAAGACCGGGAGCCCCGCGACACCGACGAACACGTAGAGAGCACAGGCGGCGGCCCCGCGGACCGGGCCGAGCACGAGCGGCGCCAGCAGGACGACGATCATCTGGATGGCGAAGGGGATCCCTCCCACCTGGAAGATCGCCGGGATGATCGAGAAGACCGCCATGAGCGCCGCGAAGACGGCGATGAGGGCGATGTCGCCGGCCCCCAGCCCCTTTGTCGACGGGCTGTTGACGCGGACCTGGTGGGTGGACATGCTGGCTCCTCGCGATTCTGGTGGGGGTGCCGGCACGGTCACGCGCACCCGAGTTCTCCCCACATCCTAGAACCTTGCCTGAACAGTGTTCAGTCACGGTCGCCCCATCGGACATTCACAAATGTGAAGAATCGCAGTGGCACGGTCACTTCCCGAAGCCGGCACGGCGCTCCCCCGATGCATCCGACAGGCCTCGCCCCGGATCCCGGTGGTCCGCCTCCCACCAGCGTGCACAGCCGTGGAGAAGCTCGGCCACCGGAGAACCAGCAGTTGCTCGGAACCCGGTCCGCAGTTGCACAGTTCGTGATGATCCCCTGACCAGAGGCACTTTCCACCAATGCTTCAGAACTGGCCAGGGCAGTGAACCAGTCCATCTCCGAGCAGCTGCAAGAAATCACAAATGTGACAAAACACTCCCGACAGGTGCTCACGAGAGTCATCGGATGTTACTTATCTGGTGCTTGGTCCACTGTCTGACACAGGGAGGTGTCCGAAATGAAATGCTCCGCATCAAGAGTTGCAGATGCGTCCCGCCGCATCAGTCGCCCCACGGCCGGGCCGCGAGACCAGCACCGGTCCCCACGGGTGGGTGGACACCCGCGATGACCACCGTCAATCCGAACCCGGAACCAGCCGGAGCCAGTGCCATCGCACCCGGACTCGGCTGCGGGCCCGCACCAGCATCCCGTCGGTCGACCCCCGGTCAGTCAGCACAGCAGTTGACACCGATCCCGGGCTCCGGACGACACCGGGAACACCGACACACAACCGTCGCCACGGCATCTCACGAGAATTGAGTCAGATCACGATGAATGTAATTCTGATAGGCCACGGGCACACCGCCGCCGCCATGAAGGAGGCGGCCGAAATGATCTTCGGTTCGCTGCCCACTTTCCATCCGCTGTCCTTCGTGGCCGGCGAAGGATTCGACAGCCTCACCGAGAAGTTGAGGACCACGATCACCGATAACGGGCTGGACTCCGAGGACACCCTCATCGTGGCCGACCTGTTCGGCGGGAGTCCCTACAACGCCGCGGCAGGTCTGGCGCTGCGCGGCGAGGTCAAGGACGTGGTCGCGGGGATGTCCGTCCCGATGTGTCTCATCCTGGCCCAAGGCGCAGCCAAGTGGGATGTCGCCAAGGCGGTCGGCCAGATCACCAAGCAGGCACCGCTGTTCACGCGCACGCTGAGCGCCGAACTCCTCAAGAAGAACGACGAAAGTGACTTCTGAAAATGATCATCGCACTGGCAAGAATTGATGACCGCCTCATCCACGGTCAGGTGACAACGGTATGGGCCAAGGATGCGAATGCCGATCGCATCATCATCGTTGACGACGAGGTCTACAACGACAAGATCCGTACCACCCTGCTCAAGCAGGCGGCCCCGCCCGGAATCAAGGTCAACGTGGTGGACGTGGCCAAGGCGGTCGCGGTCTTCAACAATCCCAAGTACGCCAATGACAAGGCATTCCTGCTGTTCACCAATCCCGTCGAAGCGGTCAGACTCGTCGAGGGAGGCGTGCCGCTCAAGACACTCAACATCGGCGGCATGCAGTACCGCGAGGGCAAGGTGCAGATCAACAAGGCGGTCTTCATCACCGAGGAGCAGGCGCAGGCATTCCAGCGCCTCGACGAGCTCCACGTGGAGCTGGACCTCCGGGTGCTCAAGAGCGATCCGCACGCCGACATCCTCGAGAAGATCAATGACAAGTTCAGGAAGCCGGGTCAGTAACCGTGTCCGTCATCCAGGTAATTCTCATTTTCCTCTGGTCCTCGGTCACAGGCGCCGGCAGCGTCCTGGACGAATTCCAGACGCACCGTCCACTGATCGCGTGCACAGTGACAGGCCTCATCCTCGGCGACCCGGTGAAGGGCATCGTCCTCGGTGGCACCCTGGAACTCATCGCCATCGGCTGGATGAACATCGGTGCTGCGCAGTCACCTGACTCCGCCCTGGCCAGCACGATCTCGACGATCCTGGTCATCCAGGGTGGCCAGAGCATCGCGAACGGAATCGCCATCGCGCTGCCGGTGGCAGCCGCCGGCCAGGTCCTCACCGTCGTCGCCCGCTCGATAACCATCGCCTTCCAACATGCGGCCGACAAACAGGCGGAGACCGCGAATTTCAACGGGATCATCGGGCTGCACTTCTCCGCCCTGTTCGTGCAGGCACTGCGCGTCTCGATCCCCACCACGATCGTCGCCGTGGTCGCCTCCCCGGAAGGAATTCAGCACGCGCTGAGTGCACTGCCCCACGTCGTCACCGGGGGCATGGGCGTGGCAGGCGGATTCATCGTCGTGGTCGGCTACGCGATGGTCCTGAACATGATGAGCGTCAGCTATTTGATGCCCTTCTTCTACCTCGGCTTCGTACTCGGCGGCTACGGGAGCCTGAGTCTGCTGTCCTGGGGAGTTGTCGGGCTGATCCTGGCCATCGTCTACGTCCAGCTCAATCCGAAATTCTCCCGGAGTTCATTGGCGGTAGCAACAACGAGCGGCGCGAGCGTCGCCGACGATGAATTGGAAGACTGACCATGAAGGACATCCGAAATGACTGACATCACGACGCAACCGCAACCCACCGAACAGGGCGAGAAGATCACCAAGGGCGACCTGGTGAAGACATTCATCTACTCGAACTTCCAGCAGGCCTCGTTCAACTACGAGAGAATCCATGGCCTCGCCTTCTGCGTGGACATGATCCCGATCATCAAGCGGGTCTACAAGGAGAAGACCGAGCAGATCGCCGCCCTGCAGCGGCACCTGGCGTTCTTCAACGTGACCCCCGCCCTCTGTGGCCCGGTGATCGGTGTCACGGCGGCCCTCGAGGAGGGCCGGGCCGAGGGCAAGGACATCGAGCCGCAGACCATCCAGAGCCTGAAGGTCGGCCTGATGGGGCCGCTCGCCGGTGTCGGCGATCCCCTCATGTGGGGAACGCTGCGGCCAATCCTGGCAGCTCTCGGCGCGACACTCGCCCTGCAGGGCTCGATCCTGGGGCCTCTCGTCTTCTTCGTCGGGTTCAACGCCGTACGACTGGCCCTGAAGTGGTACGGCCTCATGTACGGATATCGCCGCGGCATCTCCCTCGTCGATGACCTGACGGGCAATCTGCTGCCCAAGCTGACCGAGGGGGCAACCGTCCTGGGTCTGTTCGTCATGGGTGTGCTCGTGACGAAGTGGGCCACCGTCAACATCCCGCTCGTGGTGTCACGCACCGGCGACAAGGTGACGACGGTGCAGGACATCCTGGATTCCATGATCCCCGGACTCCCGGCGCTGGGTCTGACCCTGCTGATGATGTATCTGCTCCGCAAGAAGGTCAATCCGATCTACCTCATCTTCGGTCTGTTCGGGCTCGGGATCCTCGGCTACTGGCTGGGCTTCCTCAAGTGAGAAGGGCGTGACATGAGCAATCAGGTGATAGCGCTGTGCGGAGGCGCGGTGATGCTCGTCCTCGCCTTCCTCAGACGAGGGCAGAAGGGCGCGAACTGGTTCTATGCCGTGCTCGGGGTCGCGCTCCTGGCAATCGGGGCCTTCGACCTGGCATGACATGACCGCAGTACCGGGACGTCGTGATCGACGTGGACGGCCCGGCACGATCACCTCGGTGATCGTCATGCGGGGTGGCTGGACCACCCCGCATGACGACCCGGGCACACGAGGCGGCGCCGCCCCCACGGCCACCTCACTCACGCCGATCGATTCGTTGCAGGAAAGGAGCACGAGATGTGGAAACCTGTCCCAGCGGTCCGGGGACGGTGTCCACGCTCGGGCGACGATCTGCAGCACAAGGAATGGGTGTCGTGAATGAAATCATCAGCTGAGCGGGTCTCCGACTTGATCCGGGTCTCGCGACTCTACTATCTGGACCACATCAAGCAGGCGGAGATATCCGATGCCCTGCACATCCATCGGACCGAGATCAGCCGCATGCTGAACGAGGCACGACGGCTCGGCATCGTGAAGATCACCGTGGACGCGACATACGGCTCGGTGCAGGAGCTCTCCGAGTGGTTGCAGGAGAAGTTCAGCCTGCAGAGCGCCCTGATCGTCCCCGGCGAGCCGAATGCCAGCTATCTCGACTGCCTCACCAAGGTCGGTCTCTACATGGACTCCTACCTGCACTCGATGATCCGGAGCAATGCCAGGGTCGGGGTTTCCTGGGGGCTGTCGCTGGCAGTGGTGGTCGATTCCTTCCGACACGATGTCTTCCCGAAGGGCGTCACCGTGGTGCCGCTCATCGGTGGCCCCCGAGGGGTCCTTCCCACCGCCTACCAGGCCAATGCGATTGCCTACAAGATGGCATCGCGGATCACCGGCGGGCAGCCCTTCCTGCTGGACTCCCCCGGGATCGTGACCCGCTCCGGGCTCACCGACGAACTGCTCAGGAACCCGAATGTGAAGAATGTCGAAGACATCTGGAAACACCTGGACGTGGCTGTTCTCGGAATCGGCAGCAGCCAGTCGTCGGGCACCAGATCGTGGCGTCAGTTCTACAAGGGGACGCTTTTCGCCGAAGGACTCGACAAGGCGGCCGTGGGCGATGTCCTGGCACGGCCGTTCACCGAGCAGGGCGTGATCCTGGACGTTCCGGACGTCGAGGTCGTCGGCATCCAGCTGGATGACCTCCGTCGTGTTCCCCGCCGGGTCGGGGTGGCCCTGGGAAAGGTCAAGGCGAGAGCCATCCTCGGCGCCCTGCGCAGTGGACTGGTGACCGATCTGGTCACGGACCGTGCGACGGCCGAGGAAATGAAGGCACTGGCGCTGCCGTAGGGCGTCGGGACGGTTCGCATTCCGGTGACCGACCCGACATCGCCAGAGAATTTCACCAGTGAATATCGAGGAGAAATTGATGAAGAGTATCGGTGTCAGACTGCACGGCAAGAAGGATCTCCGGCTGGAGAGCTTCGAGCTGCCCGAGATCAAGGATGACGAGATCCTGGCGACAGTGGTGAGCGACACCATGTGCATGTCGTCCTGGAAGCTGGTCATGGAAGGCCAGAATCACAAGAAGGCTCCGAAGGACCTCGCCGAGAATCCGGTGCTGATCGGGCACGAGTTCGCCGGGAAGATCCTCCAGGTCGGCAAGAAGTGGCAGGACCAGTTCACCGCTGGCCAGGATTTCGTCGTCCAACCGAATCTGGCCAGGGATGACTCGCCCTTCGTGCCCGGCTACTCGTATCCCAATGTCGGCGGGGATGCCACTGCGGTGATCATTCCGCCGGAGGTGATGGAGCTCGGCTGCCTCATCCCGTTCTCCGGGCAGGCCTACTACGAGGGCTCACTGTGCGAGCCGCTCAGTTGTATCGTCGGAGCCTTCGATTCGCAGTTCCACCTGGTTCCGCATTCCTACGACCACGAGATGGGGCTGAAGGTGGGTGGCAACACCCTGATTCTCGGCGGCACCGGACCGATGGGTCTGCTTGCCGTCGACTATGCACTGCACGGGGACCGCAGGCCCAGGAATCTGGTCGTGACGGGCCGCGGCGAGCAGGCCCTGGCTCGCGCCAGGCGGCTGTACACCTCCGACGAGGTCAACATTCACTTCGTGAATGTGAAGGATCTGAGTATCGACGAGCAGGCCTCGACGCTGCGCGGGCTGGTCGGTGGCGGGTTCGACGATGTCTTCTGCATGATCAATTCAGCAGAGGTCATCACGATGGCGGACGGCCTGCTGAACCAGGACGGATGCCTGAACCAGTTCGCCGGTCCGATGCAGAAGGACTTCTCGGCGACGATGAACCTCTACAACGTGCACTACAACTTCACCCATCTGGTCGGGACCTCGGGCGGCAATGCGCAGAATGAGGCCCAGGCGGCCGAGCTCATCGCTCAGCGTCGGGTGAATGTGGCGAAGGTGATCACCCACGTGCTCGGTCTGGACGCGGCCGGGGAGACCACGCTCAACCAACCCGAAATCGGTGGTGGCAAGAAGCTGACCTACACGCACAAGAAGTTCGATCGCATCGAGCTCGCCTCCGTGGATCCGGAGTCCCCGCTGGGCGTCATCCTGGCCCGCCACGACAATGTGTGGTCCCCCGAGGCGGAGAAGTGGATCCTCGAGAATGAGCCCGACATCACCGTGGAGTGACCCGCGCTCCGCGGCGGCCTGACGGACGCGCAGCACGGTTGTCACACCGGTTCCCGTGCCCGCCGGGGTCCTCACCCACGGCGGACACGGATCGCTTCGCTCCGGTTGACGGAGGCCGCATCCCAGCGCAGATCCATCATCAGTGGCGGCCGCCGACGCAGCGTGGCCGGGCATCCGGCCCCACCCGGCCCGAATCGGCGCACCGTCGCCAGGCGCAGCGTGGCCCACCGTCACCAGGCGCAGCGTGGCCCGGTGCAGCAAGTCAGTGCAACAGGTCCAGGGCGGCGAAGACCGGCCCCAGGTCCGGTAGCACCCGGCCGTCGTCCGCCGCCCGCCAGACGAGCTGCAACAGGGCCCACAGCGCGTCGAGTTGCTCGTCGCGGCTGTCCAGCGGGCCGTAGAAGTGCACTGCCTCGTCCGTCAGCCGCACCCGGGAGTGGCCGCAGCGCGCGGCGACGTCGCTCTCCACGACCGCGATCCGCTTCGGGTCCAGCAGCGCCCGCAGGTCGTGCCCGATGTTCTCGGGGCGCTGGATCGGGACGGCCCCGAGCAGATCGCGAATCCCGTGGGCCCCGGTGAAGACGAACAGCGAGGACATCTCCACCCGATTGGCGCCCTCCATGTCGGTGTCCAGACGGTCGCCGACGAAGATCGGGTGCTCGCCGCCCAGGCGCCGGACCGTCTCGCGCAGCAGTGGCGGGAAGGGCTTTCCCGCCACCTCGGGCTCGCGGCCCGGGAAGCAGCTGGCCACGGCGTCGACCTGGGTTCCCACGCCCGGCTCGAGACCGAGGTCGGTGGGCCGGGTGCTGTCGAGATTTGCCGCGAACCACGAGGCGCCCGCCTGGATGGCATGCACCGCATCGGTCACCCTTGGCCAGGTCATCTGCGGGTCGTAGCCCTGTACGACGGCGGCTGGCATGCCCGTGCGATCTGTCACCGGGACGAGGCCGACTGCGCGCACCTCGTCGGCCAGTGCCTCGGTACCCACGATGAGCACGGCCGAGCCGGTCGGCAGGGCGTCCCGCAGCATCCCGGCTGCCGCCTGCGCGCTCGTGACGATGTCCCCCGCTCCGGCCGGTACCCCGATCCGGGTCAGCTGGTCGGCGACGACCCGTGGCGGACGTGCAGCATTGTTCGTGACGAAACCGACACGGACGCCGCGCTCACGAAGACCGGAAATGCCGGCGGGCGCCCCCTCGACGGGATCCGGGCCGAGGTAGACGACCCCATCCAGGTCGAACAGCGCCGCGTCATGCTCATCGCACAGAGCTGGTGTGGTCACGATGTGGGATCCTCCGATTCATTGTCCGCCGGACCGGTCTCCTGCTGGCCGGTCACCCCGTCACTGACGTCCTGGGAACCTGTCGCCGTCGGGCCGGCCTCCTCGGTCGATCCGTCAGGATCACCGTGATCGCCCCGGTCCGCAGGCTCCTCCGTCCGGTCAGCCTGCTCATCCGTCCGGTCAACAGGGCCATCCGGTGTGAGCGGGGCAGTCTCGCCCGCATCCTCCCCGAGCCCGTCCTCGCCGTGCTCCGCCTCCGGCTCCCGCGAGCTCGCCTCGGCCTCGTCGGTCACGTCGTCGGGGTCGACCTGGCCACGATCGGCATCCGCCTCGTGTCCACCGTCCGGCGGCGGGGCCGTCCCGTCCTCGCCGTCTGCAGACCCGACGATCCCTTCTGCGGTGGGCTCGTCCTCAGTGGCGCCCGTCTCGTCGATCCGCGGCTCATCGGCAACCGGCTCATCGGGTCGGTCGTCCTCCTCGATGACCAGGTCGTCGTTGTCGTCCGGGTCCTCCTCTCCGACGTCCACGCCGAGCGCCTCCAACCGCTCGCGGGTGTCCAGCGCCTTGTCCGAGTCCAGTCCGGCAGCTGCGCCGAACCACTGACCGGCGCCCTCGGTGTCGCCCTGTGCCTCGAGGAAGTCCGCATAGGCGTAG
Source organism: Propionibacterium sp. (assembly GCA_049297835.1). Classification (GTDB taxonomy): domain Bacteria; phylum Actinomycetota; class Actinomycetes; order Propionibacteriales; family Propionibacteriaceae; genus Propionibacterium. Next base: position 1,980 of record JBAQVA010000120.1, on the reverse strand, counting down.
CGCAGACGGGCCTGGGACTCATGACTGCCCTCACGCCGGCCGATGGCCTCGCGCAACAGCCTCAGGGCCTCGTCACGCTGGCCCATGTCATTGCGCAGGCCTGCCTCCACGAGCGTCAGCTCGACCCTCTGGGTGGGCTCGAGATTCGCCTCGTGTGCCTCCTGGATGGTCCGCAGCGCCTGCTCCTGACGTCCGATCGCACGCTCGCAGTCGGCAATGACAGGCCAGTAGTTGTCGTCACCGGTGATCCGCTGGACCGCCCGGTACTCGGTCAGCGCGGTCGAGAACTCGCCGGCGGCGTAGGCAGCCTCGGCAGTCGCTTCCCGCACGACAGGCAGCCTGGCAGCCCGGCGGCGTGCCGCCTGGGCATGACGCAGCGCCAGCTCCGGGTCTTCCTCCAGCCACTCCTGGGCAGCCACCAGGTGAGCCATCACCACCTTGGCGAGCTCCTTGGGAAGCCCGCGCAGTTCGGCGCGCACCGGCATGGGCAGCGCCTTCACATCGACGTCGAGATCGGCCTCGGGCTCGTTCTCCGGCCGTTCGAGCCCCGGATTGACCGGCCGCTCGTCCCGGCGGTTGTCACGGCGCGGACGCCGGGAGCCGTTCTGCCATGAACCACCCTCGCGCCCACCACGATCTCCCGACCAGGATCCGCGCTGGGAACCCCTGCGGTCGTCGGAACGCCCCGAGCCTCGCCGGTCATCGGAACGCCCCCATCCACCGCGGGCGCCCCGCTCGGAGTCCCGGCCACCACCGGACTGGTGCCCCTCGCCCCCAGAACGCGCCGAGGAGTGTCCCCCGTCCCTGCTGGACCCTCCGTTGCCCGTCCGTGGACCGCGATGACTCCAGCCCCGATCGCCCCAGCTCTCCTCACGCTGTCCACCCTGATGCTCCGGGCGGCCCCATGAGCGGCCCTCGTCGCGACCACCGCGACGCTGCTCATCGCGCGGCCCGCCGCCACGACGCTCGCCGTCGCGATCTCCGTACCCATGACCACCCTGGCCCGGCCGCCCGCGCTGCTGACCTCGCTCGCCGTCACCGCGCCAGCTGCCTTCGCGGCGCTGACCCCCACGGGAGTCCCCGTCACCGCGCCATGCACCCTCACGACGCTCACCGGATCCGCGCCGGCCGTCGGTGCCGCCGCCGCCGTGCCCGCGCCCGTCACGACGCCGGCCTTCGTCCCAACCAGAGCTGCGTCCCGCACCGTCATCCCTGCCGCTGCGGTCACCACGCCCGTTGGACGACCAACCGCCCGAACGACCGCCCTCGCGCTCGGACCGCGACGATCCGCCGCTCTCCCTCGGACCACTCCACGAACCCGAGCCCTGGTGACCGGGGCGCCCGCCACGGTCACGGCCACCACGGTCCGAGGCCCGACCCCCGCCGGGCCGATCGTCGCGGCCATTCCCGGACCCGGACCACCGTTCACGCGACTCATCGGGGCGCCGACCGTCCGAGCTCCTGCCCGAACCGGGGCGCTGTTGACGACGGTCCCCTGACCGGTCCTCTCTGCCGTCCCTGTCATCGGAACGGAAGTGCCCGCGGGAGTCGTCGTCCGAACGAGAGTGACCTTGCCAACCCGAACCCGACGAGCGACCCGAACCGTATCCCTTGCCACCCCGGCCGCCCGAGGAGGATCTCGACGACGAGCCCCACGAGGACGAACCACGTGAGGATCCGCTCCCCCGGTTCTGGGAGGAGCCGCCCTGGCCCCGTCCACGATATGGGCCGGAATGTCCGCCGGACCGAGGTCGCGAGCTGCCCGAAGAGTGTTCCATGACATCCATCCTGCCAAACCAGGTGAAGCAGGCTGTGCACACCTCACCCACGGACCGTGCACCGAAGACGGTGACGGCATGAAAAAACTCCCCTCCACGTGGTGGAGGGGAGTTTGGGTGTGTGGCGGCGTCCTAGTCTCCCACAGGGTTCCCCCTGCAGTACCATCGGCGTTGGGAGGCTTAACTTCCGGGTTCGGAATGG
>JBAQVA010000119.1:0-1988 GCA_049297835.1 Propionibacterium sp. | reverse complement strand
GCCCGGAACTCGTCGACGCGTCCATCTACGTGATCGACGTCGCCCAGGGCGAGAAGATCCCACGCAAGGCCGGCCAGGGCATGATCAAGTCGGACTTCCTGGTGATCAACAAGATCGATCTCGCGCCCATGGTGGGCGCAGATCTCGACGTGATGCGCTCGGACTCCGAGAGATTTCGCGGCGACAAGCCGTTCTGCTTCACCAACCTCAAGACCGACGAGGGGCTCGACACGGTGCTCAGCTGGCTTCGTCACGACGTCATGATGGTCGACCTCCGATGAGCTGGACGGGAGCCGTGCAGCTGGACCTCGCCCGGCGGCAAGACCGCACGGTGGCCGAACGACAGTTCAGCACCGGCGCCCTCAAGCTGATGCGCCCCACCCACCAGCCGGACTCGACAACTCCGCACTGGACGCTCATGAACCCGGGTGGCGGCTACGTGGGCGGCGACCGCTACACCATCGGCCTGAGGCTCGGGCCGGGCAGCGACGCCGTCCTCGACGGCCAGGCCGCCACCAAGATCTATCGCAGTGACGGACCGTGCACCTATCAGCGCACCGACGTGCAGATGGACACGTGCAGCAGCCTGACGCTGAGCCCGCTGCCGCTCATCGCCTACCGCGGGGCGCGCTACGTCCAGGAGACCGTCGTGACGATGGCGCCCGAGGCGCGGCTGGTGAGCCGGGAACTGGTCACCGCGGGCTGGTCGCCGGAAGGTGAGCTCTTCTCCTTCGACTCGGTGCGAGTGCGACTGCGGGTCGTGGCCTCCGATGGCCGACCTGTCCTCATCGACAATCTCGTCCTTGAGCCTCGGGTGGTGGATCCGAGATCCTCACTGTTGCTGGCCGGACACACCCACACCGGCACCCTCGTCGTGGTCGGGGGTGCGCCGCTGCCGACGGCACAGGCTGTCCGCGAGGCGTGCGCCGACATCTCGGGTGCGGACTGCCGCACCGGGGTGGGAGGCACAGCGGGGCAGTCGGTGGTCGTACGTTGCCTGGGAAGCTCGACGCAGTCAGTCGAAGGCGTGCTGGAATGCGCCGAACGATTGTGCCGCATCCGCGTCTGACAAGGCCAGCAGCCGGAGCCGACGGGTCAGAGCGCGAGACTCGGACGAGCCTCGATGCCGGCGATCACGCCCACGCCGATCTTCGAGATGTGGATCAGGGTGGAGCGACGGTCGCGCGCGTCGATCTCCCGGTAGACCATGGATCGGGTGGCCAAGTTGTCGATGTGCCGGGTCAGGGTGGGAGGCGTGGCTCCCGTGGCCTTGGCGAGTTCGGACATCGACAGGCCTTGAGGACTCACTTCCCGAAGTGCGGTCAGCGCCAGGAAGGCCTCGAGGGTCAGACCCGCGTCACGGATGTGCGGGGACACCCTGGCGACGAGTTCACGGGTTTCCCGGATCTGCCGCAGCATGCCGAGCGATGTCTGCGGAGCGACCTCCAGGGTCTCTGCGAACATCAGCGCCCCTTTCCTCACTGTGAATCCGGTCGGGTTAATTGCACGTTACAGCACCGTGGACAACTGCTCAACGACTTTCAGGATCCCTAGGCTGTTTCTCGGTTGGACTTGTCTGCAGCCGCACGACAACGGGAAATGCATCTGACCGGGAGGCGGTGAACGATGGCCTACAGCGTCGGAATGGTGATTCCCTTCCAGGGTCCTGGCGGGCTCTACGGGCCTTCCGCGATGGCGAGTGCCGAGCTGGCCGTCCAGGAGATGAACGACGACGGAGGCCTGCTCGGCCAGCCCGTCGAGCTGCAGTGGGTGGACGGGGGCAGATCGCCTCAGCTGGTCGCTTCGGCCGTGGACAGACTCATCCGCGCACAGTGCGTCGATGCCATCGCCGGATGGCACATCTCCTCGGTGCGCAATTCCCTCGTCCCGGTGGTTGCGGGACGCGTTCCCTATGTCTATCCAGCGCTGTACGAAGGTGGGGAGAACCGCTCCGGGGTCTACTGCACCGGAGAGGCGCCGGACGACTA
>JBAQVA010000118.1:0-8969 GCA_049297835.1 Propionibacterium sp. | reverse complement strand
GGGCAACGCCCACCCGGCCCCGACCGGCGCGGAGCTCGCCGAGCTGGCCCGCGGTCTGGAACCCGAGCGTCCCGATGCACTGGCCCTGGTGGCGGTGCGCGGGGCGAAGCTGCCATGGGTCCGTCGTTCGGGCGAGCCGGCCGCCGCCCCGGTGCCGCTGCCCGAGGGATTCAGCTGTCACCGGATCGCCTTCAGCTCCTCCAGCGGCTTCGCCGCCGAGATCGCGGCCGCCGGGCCGGACGCCCTGGTGATCGATCCGCCCGAGCTGCGCGAGCAGGTGCTCCGACGTCTTCGCGCCGTGGCGGGGGAGCAGTCGTGAAGAGCCAGGAGGAACTGCGCCGGCTGCTCGCCGAGGTGCCCTATCTGCGCGCCCACCAGGGATCGACCGTCAGCAGCGTGGCGCAGACCTTCCACATCACCAGGGCCCAGCTGATGAAGGATCTCGGCGTGCTGTGGATGTGCGGGCTGCCCGGCGGGCTGCCCGACGACCTCATCGAGATCGACATGGACGCGGCGCGCGAGGACGGGGTGATCCGGCTGGCGAACGCCGACTTCCTGACCCGCCCGATGCGCTTCACCCCCGACGAGGCGACGAGCCTGCTCGTCGCGCTGAAGGCCGTCCAGGAGGTCGCCACCGGCGAACTCGCCGAGGGTGCCCGGAGAGCGGCCGAGAAGCTGCGCGGCATCGTCCCCGAAGCGGCCGCCGAGCGGGTCGGCATCCAGCTCGCCTCGGGCAGTGCCCGCGTGCGGGACCGTCTCGGCCGGGCCATCGCCGCACGCCGGCGGGTGCGGCTCGAGTACGACAATGCCTCCCGCGACGAGACCACCCATCCGCAGCTCGACCCGGTCGTCATCGAGGTCCGTCAGGGAGTCGCCTATCTGCACGGCTGGGACGTGGGCGCCGGGGACTGGCGGCTCTACCGGCTCGAGCGGATCGCATCGGTGGAGGAGACCGGGGACGCGGCCGCGGAGCACGGCGATCCACCGGACGCCGGGCAGTGGCTCGGCGAGGACGCCCCCGAGGTGACCCTCGACCTGGCGCCGCAGGCGCACTGGGCGGCGGAGTACTACCCGACCTCCTCGACCGAGACACTGCCTGCCGAGGACGGTCTTCCGGGGCCCGTGCTACGCGCACGCTTCCGGGTCGGTTCGTCGCGTTGGGTCACCGGCCTGCTGCTCCGGCTGGGGGACGGCGTGCTCCGCGTCGACCCACCCGGGGCGGCCGCGCAGGCCCGGGCGAGGGCCGGGCAGGCCCTCGCGCTGTACGCGTCGGTGCTTGCGGGCGACGGGTAGGCTGGAGTCGTCGGCGCGGGGTCGGCCAGATGTCGGCAGCGGAGACGCTTCTCAGGCCCTGTAGGCTCATGCCGAATGGTGAACTAGTGCTCGTGGTCCGCCGGGTGAGCACCCGGCACCGTCAAAGGGAGTTTGAGATGGACTTGGGTTGGCAAGAGCTGCTGATCGTCCTGTTGATCGCTGTGCTGTTGTTCGGCGGAACGAAGCTGGCCGGCCTCGGGAAGGCCACCGGCAAGGCGATTCGTGAATTCAAGGAAGAGACCCACGACGTCAGCGAGGCGGACAGGAACAAGAAGAAGGGCATCGTCGGCGACGCTGCGGCAGCACCCGCACCCCAGCCGACGGCTCCCCAGGTCGCCGCCCCGCAGCAGATTCCGCAGGGCCAGGGCTACCAGGCCCCGTACCAGCAGAGCCCGCAGCAGTACACCCGTCCGCAGCAGATCGTCGACGGCGAGATCGTCGACCCCGGCCAGAACTCCTGAACCCCGGGCATCATGGCGACCACCATCGACGGGGGTACGCCGGCGGAGGGTCCCGCCAAGCATCACAGGAGGCGTCTGCACATCCTGCCCGCGATGCTGAGGCCGCCTGAGATCGGCGAGGACGGGTCGATGGAGCTCATCGACCACCTGAGGGAGCTGCGCTATCGCGTGCTCGTCTCGATGGTCGGCGTCCTCCTCGTCGCGCTCGTCTGCTTCCTCTTCTACGACCGGCTCATCGGCATCGCCTTCGCGCCCATCCAGCAGGCGATCGCGATGTACAAGGCGACGAATCCGGGTGCGCAGGTCGAGATCACCACGGCGAACATCACCGGTGGTTTCTCGCTGTTCATGAAGGTGCCCATCATCGCGGGGTTCATCCTGTCCTGCCCGATCTGGCTCTACCAGATCTGGGCCTTCATCGCGCCCGGCCTGATGGCCAACGAGAAGCGCGCCGCCATGCGTTTCCTGTTCTCCGCGGTGCCGCTGTTCCTGGCCGGCGTGCTGCTCGGCTACTGGATCTCGCCCAAGGGCTTCGCCGTCCTCCTGCAGTTCAACCCGCCGGGCGTGCTCAACCTGAACGACGCGAACCAGTTCCTCACCTTCGAGATGACCCTGCTGCTCGTCTTCGGCGTGAGCTTCCTGCTGCCGGTGATCCTGGTGACTCTCGACACCTTCGGCATCGTGACGGGTGCCGGGCTGGGCAAGTTCCGGTCGATCGCCATCTTCCTGTGCTTCCTGTTCTCCGCGGTGGCGACGCCCTCGACCGATCCGATCTCGATGTCGGTGCTGGCGGTTCCGATGTCACTGCTCTACGTCCTCGCCGAGATCATCTGCCGTCGCGCCGACAAGCGCCGCGCCGCTGCCCTCGAGGCGGCCGGCTGAACGGCGAGGGCGCGCCGGGAACGACCGACCCGGAGCGCCTGACGCTGCTCGTGAATCCCACGGCAGGCCACGGTGCGGCACATCTCATGGCACCGAGGATCGCCCGCAGGCTTGCCCGGGCGCTGCCCGGGAGCCAGCTGCGCGTGGTGATGTCGACCAGCGCCCGGGATGCCCGTGGACTGGCCGAGGAAGCCGTCGCGAAGGGCAGACAGAGCCCCCGCGGTCGCCGTCCCGACGTGCTGTGCGTCGTCGGCGGGGACGGCACGGCAAACATCGGTGTCAACGCCTGCGCGGGCAGCGGGGTCCAGCTGGCCGTGGTCCCGGTGGGCACCGGCAATGACTTCGTCCGCGGGGTCGGCGCCCCGCGCCGTCCCGACCGCGCGGTCTCGGCGATCATCGCCGGCCGCACCCGGCGCATCGATCTGCTGTGCGCCCGGGGTGCCCTCGCGGGCGGGCGCGGCGAACGCCGGGTCGGCTCCGTCGTCTCCACCGGGTACGACGCCGCGGTGAACATGCGCGTCAACAATTCCCCGGTCGATCTCGGCAAGCTCTCCTACGCCTGGGCGGTCTTCGCCGAGATCCGCCACTTCGTTCCCCGCCACTATGTGATGAGCCTCGACTCCGGCCCACGACGCAGCTTCGACGCCCTCCTGGTCGCGGTGGGCAATGCCGGCTTCATCGGTGGCGGCATCCGGATCTGTCCCCTGGCCGATCCGGGCGACGGGCTGCTCGACGTGACGGTCGTCCATCCGGTCCCGGTGCGCACCCTGGTCAGGCTCTTCCCGTCGCTGTACTCCGGGAGCTTCACCCGCATCGACGAGGTCGAGACCTTCCGTGCGCGCACGGTGAGCCTGGACGGGGACTGGCAGGTCGCCACCGCGGACGGCGAGGAGCTGGGTTCCCCCGCCCTGGAACTCCACGTCGATCCCGGCTGCGTCGACGTCGTCGTCGGCCCCTGACGCCCGGTCCGGGGGCCCGCAGCGCCCGGGGGATGCGGGGTGCGCGTCCGCGCCGGTCGTCGTCACTAGGCTGGCAGCGTGAGCCTTCCCCCGTCCCAGATGAGCGATCGGCTGGTGGACTTCGCGGCCGGCTACAGTTTCCGCTTCGATCCCTTCCAGCTCGAGGCCTGCGCCGACATCGACGCCGGGCACGGCGTCCTGGTCGCGGCGCCGACCGGCTCGGGCAAGACCGTTGTCGGCGAATATGCCTGCCACTGCGCTCTCGACGAGCGACGGCGATGCTTCTACACGACACCGATCAAGGCCCTGAGCAACCAGAAGTACCACGACCTGGTGGACCGCCACGGTTCGGCGAATGTCGGCCTGCTCACCGGTGATCTGGCGATCAACGGGGACGCGCCGATCGTCGTCATGACGACCGAGGTGCTGCGCAACATGCTCTACGCCGGCTCCCGAGGGCTGGACACGCTGGGCTATGTGGTCCTCGACGAGGTGCACTACCTCTCCGACCGCTTCCGCGGTGCCGTCTGGGAGGAGGTCATCCTGGGGCTCGGTGAGTCCGTGCAGATCGTGGCGCTGTCGGCGACGGTGAGCAACGCCGAGGAATTCGGTGACTGGCTGGACACCGTCCGCGGCAATGTCGACGTCATCGTCTGGGAACGCCGCCCGGTGCCGCTCTACCAGCACGTGATGGCCGGGCACGATCTGCTCGACCTGTTCGAGGGGGAGGGGCAGCGGGTCAATCCGCGACTGGTGAACCTGGCCAAGCAGGAGGCCCGGGCCCAGCGCGACGACGCCAGGCGCCCCCGGGGACGCAACGGGCGGGGCCGGCGCACGGTGCACTACGGCTCGGGGCAGTTCGGCGGGGCCGCCTCAGGGCGCTTCGCGGAACGTCATGGCGACGGGCCGCGGCTCACGCCGACGCGCGCGGCCACGGTCAGCGCCCTGAGCAGGGCCGGGCTGCTGCCCGCCATCTACTTCATCTTCAGCCGCAAGGGGTGCGACGGCGCAGTCCACCAGATGCTCAATTCCGGGGTACGGCTCACCTCACGTGCCGAGGCGGCCCAGCTTCGCGAGATCGCCCAGCGTCACGGGGCGGTGCTCGGCGAGGCAGACCGTGAGGTGCTCGGCTGGCGCGGCTTCGTCGAGGCCCTCACCAGGGGCATCGCCGCGCACCACGCCGGGCTGCTGCCCACCTTCAAGGCGATCGTCGAGGAGGGCTTCACCAGGGGGCTGCTCAAGGTGGTCTTCGCGACCGAGACCCTTGCCCTGGGCATCAACATGCCGGCCCGCACCGTCGTCCTCGAACGGCTGGTGAAGTACAACGGGGAGACCAACGCCGACATCACCCCCGGCGAGTTCACCCAGCTCACCGGGCGGGCCGGGCGCCGCGGCATCGACACGGAGGGCCATGCGGTGCTGCTGTGGCAGCCGGGGATGGATCCGCGCGCCGTGGCCGGACTGGCCAGCCGGCGGACCTATCCGTTGCGCTCGAGCTTCACCACCAACTACAACATGGCCGTCAACCTGGTGCACACCGTCGGGCGGGCCCGGGCCCGGGCCCTGCTGGAACAGAGCTTCGCCCAGTTCCAGGCCGACCGGCAGGTGGTGGCCCTGGCGCGTCAGGGCAGCGCGGTCCAGGGGCGTGCGGACAAGCTCTGGGAGAAGGCCCGCTGCGAGCGCGGCGACTTCGCCGAGTACGCCCGGCTGCGCGAGCAGATCGGCGAGATCGAGGACGAACGCGCCCGGCTGCGCCGGCAGGACCGCCGGGCGGCAGTCCTCGATGCCGTCGAGAGCCTCGAACCGGGCGACCTGTGCCGGATCGCCACCGGGAGACACCGCGGCTGGCTGGTCGTCGTGCAGGCCGCGAAGCCGGACGCCCACGAGCCGCACCCGCTGGTGATGGCCGGCAACCACCAGCTCGTGCGGCTGGTCGCCGGGGAGCTGTCCGCACCGCCCCACAGACTGGGCCGGGTGAGGATCCCCCGGCGCTTCAATGTGCACTCCGCCACCGACCGGCGCACCCTCGCCCGCACCTTCGATGCCCGGGTGTCGAGCGTCGACGCATCGGCCCGGCCGGCTGACACGGTGGCGCCGGACGAACAACTCAGCGCCCAGCTCGACGAGCTGCGCGCCCGGCTGCTCGTGCACCCCTGTCATTCCTGCCCCGACCGGGAGGAACACGCCAGGATCGCCGAGCAGGCGCTGCGCCTGGAACGTGAGCAGCAGCACAGCAGGGCCCGGGGCGCGGCGCGGGCGAATTCCGTCTCGGCCCGTTTCGACCGCACCTGCGCCGTGCTCGACTCACTGGGCTACCTGGATCCCGGCGGCGGCCGTGAGCTGCCCGCTCCGGGGATCGTGCTCACCAGGATCTACACCGAACTCGACCTGGTGACCGTCGAGGCCATCCGTCGTGGGGTCTTCGAGACGCTGAGTGGCCCGGCGCTGGGTGCCGTGCTCTCCAGCCTGCTCTACGAGGCCAGGGCGAGCGGCCCGATGCTCGAACGGATGCCCGACGAGGCGAGTGCGCAGGCGGAGAAGGCGTTGCGCGGGGTGTGGCGCGACGTCGGGCTGGTGGAACGCGATCACCGCGTCGAGCGCGGCCGCGAGCTGGACATCGGCTTCGCCCAGGCCGTCTGGCTGTGGGCGCAGGGCACCGACCTGGCCAGCGTGCTGTCCGAGTCCGGCTTCCTGGCCGGTGACTTCGTGCGCTGGATCCGTCAGGTCATCGACCTCGCCGGCCAGATCGGCGCAGCACAGGGCCTCCCGCAGCTCGGCGCAGGCCAGCTCGCCGGGTCGGCCCGGGAACTGGTCGGCATGCTGCGCCGCGACATCGTCGACTTCGTGGTCGACGAGGACGACTGAACTGCCCCGGGTCGACGGGTCGGCGAGGACGACTCAGCAGGGACGGGTGACGGGCGCCCGGCGCGCGGTGAGCTCCGGATCCCGGACCACCGCATCGCCCAGCACCTCGTCGATCCGCGATGTCGCCTCCGTCGGCAGCACCACCCCCGAGGCCTTGGCATTGCTGGCGATCTGCTCGGGACGGGAGGCCCCCACCAGGGCAGCCGCCACATTGTCGTTCTGCAGGACCCAGGCGATGGCCAGCTGGGCCATCGTGAGGTCCAGCCCGTCCGCCACGGCGTGCAGCCGCTGGATGCGCTCCAGCACCTCCTGGTCGGACTGGATCCGCTCGGCGAGCCCGGAACCGACCGAGGAGGCGGCCCGCGAGCCGGCCGGCAGGGGGTGGCCCGGCAGGTACTTTCCGGTCAACAGGCCCTCGGCGATCGGGGACCAGACGATCTGGGAGAGCCCCAGCTCACGGCTGGTCGGCACGACGCGTTCCTCGATGACCCGCCACAGCATGTTGTACCGGGGTTGGTTGCTGACCAGCGGCACGTGCAGCTCGTCGGCGAGGCGCTTCCCGGCGCGGATCTGCTCGGCGGTCCACTCGCTGACCCCGATGTAGAGCGCCTTGCCGGCCCGCACCACGTCGGAGAAGGCGAGCATCGTCTCCTCCAGCGGCGTCTCGGTGTCGAAACGATGTGCCTGGTAGAGGTCGACGTAGTCGGTGCGCAGCCTGCCCAGCGAGCCGTCGATCGATTCCAGGATGTGCTTGCGCGAGAGTCCGCAGTCGTTGTGCCCCTTCGGGCCCGTGGGCCAGTAGACCTTGGTGAAGATCTCCAGCGACTCGCGGCGTTGCCCGGCGAGGGCCTCGCCGAGCACGCTCTCCGCCTTCGTGTTCGCATAGACGTCCGCGGTGTCGAAGGTGGTGATCCCGGCGTCGAGCGCGGCGTGCACGCAGCTGATCGCCACCTCGTTCTCGATCTGGCTGCCGTGCGTGAGCCAGTTTCCGTAGGTGATCTCGCTGATCTTGAGACCGGAGTTGCCGAGATAGCGGAACTGCATGGGTGCTCCTTCGTGACCGTCGGCGCCAAGGGCCGTCCTGAACCGATCATTGCACCGTGGGGCGCTAGTCTGTCCGCCATGAGTGTGGCGATCCGGGTCATCCCATGTCTCGACGTCACTGACGGGCGGGTGGTCAAGGGTGTCAACTTCACCCACCTGCGCGACGCCGGTGACCCGGTCGAGCTGGCGGCACGATATGGCGAGCTCGGGGCCGACGAGCTGACCTTCCTCGACATCTCCGCGAGCACCCGCGGGCGTGAGACGACCCGCGGCATGGTCACCCGCTGTGCGTCGACCGTCTTCATCCCGCTCACCGTCGGTGGCGGGGTGCGCGGCGTCGACGACGTGGACGCCCTGCTGCGCTGCGGGGCGGACAAGGTCGGCATCAACACCGGGGCCATCGCCCGGCCCGAGGCGATCGACGAGATCACCCAGCGATTCGGCAACCAGGTGCTGGTGCTCAGTCTGGATGCCCGCCGTGAGGCGGGAATGCCGTCGGGCTACGGGGTGACCACGCACGGCGGGACGCGCTCTGCCGGACTCGACGCCCTCGAGTGGGTCGAGGAGGCGGTCCGGCGAGGCTGCGGCGAGGTGCTGCTCAACTCCATGGACGCCGATGGCACCGAGGACGGCTTCGACACCGAGATGATCGGCGCGGTCCGCGAGCTCGTGGACGTGCCGCTCATCGCCTCCGGGGGTGCCGGCAAGGTGGAGGACTTCGTCGAGGCGGTCCGCGCCGGCGCCGACGCCGTGCTCGCCGCGAGCGTCTTCCACTACGGCCAGCTCAGCATTGCCGAGGTCAAGCAGGAGCTGGATCGCGCCGGTTTCCCGGTACGCCTCTGATGGGCCACCTGCCCACCGTCACTGCCTCCCATGACCGGGCGGGCGGTGACCAGCCGGCTGCGGATCCGCCGGCTGTGCCCCGCCACGCAAGGGGCCGACGACGAGCACTGCGGATGGCGCGGGCTGCGGCATCGGCCCTGCCGGCGTGGGTGCTGGCCCTGGTGCTCGCACCACGTCTCGCCCCGGGCGGCACGGCCAGCCCGTGGGACCCGGCGATGCCCCATGCCCGGGCGATGTGGTTCACCGCCCACCAGCTAGTCGGCTTCGAACAGGTCTACCTGGGCACTGACCCGGCCAGCGGAATGATCTTCCCGCTCAGCTCGGTGGGCGCAGGACTGACCTCGGTCATGGCCTTCGGCTCCTGGTTCGGCTGGCAGCTGGTCTTCCTGGCCGTGACCGCCGGATCGCTGAGCTGGCTGCTGGCGCGCTGCGCCGGGCTGTCCGGATGGCGGCTGGCACTGGGCTCGGCTGCGGTCATGGCCCTCACCGCACCGGCGCGGGCCGCCGTCGGCCAGGGGACGCTCGACCTGCTCATGGTGGTACTGGTCGTGGCGGGGGTCTGGCCGCGCCGGCGTCGATCACGCCGCTCGGCGCCCGTTCT
>JBAQVA010000117.1:0-19387 GCA_049297835.1 Propionibacterium sp. | reverse complement strand
CTGTGATGACGTTTTGGTCACGATCAGAAGGCCTTGTGAGCGGGCTTTGGGAATGCCCGACCAGCCGTCTGCGGCGATCCCCAGGCGCCCGGCAGGGCCGGTTCCGACGAGTTCCCGACGGCCTGCGGCTCACTGGCTGGGGAGCGCACGGACGCGTACCGTGGTGCCGATCGAAACCCCGGAGGCAGTCCGCTGCGCGCTCCTCGCCGATCTGCCGCGAGGCAGCGAACAGGCAGCCGCGAGGCGCGACAGGGCCGGCTCCGGCAGGGCAGGAAGGCATCGGAAGTCATGACGACAGGCAACACGGAATACGACCCCGGCACACTGCGAGCCGTCTTCGAGCAGCACTTCACCTGGGCCAGCGGATTCGAGCGCAATGTGCATCGCTATGCCGCGCGCACCGCAATGACCGACCTACCCAGCGGCCGCTCCTGGACCTACGAGCAGCTCGGCCGCGAGACCGGACGGCTGGTCGCCGGACTTGCCTCGCACGGCATCGGGACCGGCGACGTCATCGCCCACCAGCTGCTCAACTGCCCGGAATTCGCGATGGTCTACGTGGCCGCCCAGGGACTGCGCGCGGTGAGCTCGCCGATGAACTACCGACTCGCCCCCGGCGAGACCGCCTACACGCTGGGCCAGATGCATCCGGCTGCCCTCGTCTACGACTCCACGAAGGCCCAGGACCTCGCCCGCGCGATGGAACTGGCCGATTTCCGTCCTCCCCTGCTGGTCGCCGTCGGCGAGGGCGAGCTGCTGCCCGGGGCGATCCGCTTCGAGGAGCTGATGGCCACCGATGCGCCCTCCTTCACGGCACCCGCGCAGGCCTCGGTCTGGGACGAGACATCGCGGCTGTTCACCTCGGGAACCACCGGGATGCCGAAGGCAGTGCCCCTGACAAGCCTGAACGAGGTGCTCACTGCCCACGACGTGATCATGCACTTCCCCCTCAACGAGCTGGACCGCACGCTCAACATGTCGCCCTGGTTCCACCGCGGGGGCAACTACTGCGCCGGCCCGAACACGATGTTCTACGTGGGCGGCGAGGTGGTGATCATGCCCAGGTTCGACGAGGAGAAGGTGCTCGACGCCATCGAACAGCGCAGGCTCAGCTATGTCATCGGCGCGCCCACCAACCTCGAACGGCTCGCCGACGCCCAGGAGGCCCGGCCCCGCGATCTCGGCTCCCTGCACGGCATCGTGACGATGGGCGCTCCCCTGGAGAGGGCGGCTGCACTGCGCTACCAGCAGCAGCTCACGCCGCGCATCGCCAACGGATACGGCACCACCGAGAGCTTCTGGAACACCTTCCTGCGTCCCTACGAACTGCCGGACGGGGCGGGAACCGCCGGGCATGCCTGTGTCGACGACGACGTGAGGGTGGTCAAGGTCCTCCCCGACCGGTTCGCCGGGCCGGACGAGCTCGCCGCGAAGGACGGCAGCGAGGTCGGCGAGGTCATCATGCGCAGCATCAAGGCCGGCTACGCCTACCTGGACAGCCCGCAGGAGGAGGCCGAGAAATTCCGCGAGGGGTGGGTCTACCCCGGCGACCTGGCCACCTGGGACCGCACCGAGACGGTGACGATCGTCGGCCGCAAGGACGACATGGTCATCTCCGGTGGGGAGAACGTCCATCCGGTCCAGGTCGAGGAGGCCCTCAGCGGCCACGAAGGGGTCGCGGCATGCATCGTCACCGGCCTGCCCGACGATGAGTGGGGCCAGTTGGTGGTGGCCTATGTGGTGCCCAGACCCGGCTTCTTCGCCGACCACGCGGAGGCCGCCAGGCAGCTCGATGCCTTCTGCCGTGCCAGCCACGCGCTCGCCAACTACAAGCGGCCCCGCCGCTATGCCTTCGTCGACGAGCTGCCGATGACCGCCACCGGGAAGAAGCAGCACTTCGTGCTCAAGCAGCGCGCCCCGCAGGACGCCCGGGACGGTCTGTTCGTGCGCCCCTGAGCGGCGCGGGCCGGGGTCCGGCCGGTGGCGGATGCTCCCCCTCCCACCGGTCCGCGGCCTCAGTCGGCCAGCACGACCTCCACCCCGGCCTTGGTCAGCTCCTCGTGCTGGCGACCGGGGATGCCGCGATCCGTGATGAGCACGTCGATGTCCTCCACGGTGGCGAACCTCTTGGTGGACTCCGCGCCGATCTTGCGCGAGTCGGTCAGCACCACCACCTGCCGGGCCGCCGCGATCATCGCCGCCTTGCTCGCGGCCTCGTCGACATCGGGCGTCGACAGTCCGTGCCGCAGCGACAGGCCGTTGGTGCCCATGAAGCTGACGTCGACCCGCAGCTGGGCGAACTCGGTGGCGTTGCCCACGGTGGCCTGGGTCGTCCCCCGCAATCTGCCACCGATCAGCCGCACGTCGCAGGCCGTCCTGGCGGCGAGCAGGGCGGCGATGGGCGCCGAGTCGGTGAAGACGGTGTACCGCGCCTCCTCGAGGAATTTGCTCGCCAGACGCCTGGTCGTGGTGCCCGCGTCGAGGATGATCGACCCACCGGGAGCGGGCAGGTAGTCCAGCGCGGCCTGGGCGATCGCCTCCTTGTCCTCGACCGCGGAGATGTCGCGGGCATCGACGCTCGTGTCGCCCAGCTGGTCGAAGTCGGCCGGGATCGCCCCACCGTGGACGCGGCGCAGCAGGCCCTTGGCGGCCAGCTGGTCCAGATCGCGCCTGATCGTCTCCGGAACGACGCAGAACTCCGCCGATGCGCTGGCCACCGAGACCCGGCCCTCCTGGCGGGCGATGTCCAGGAGCCTCTTCTGACGTTCCGGTTGATACATGGGATCACTCTCGTTCGAGCGTTCGGGGCAGGACGAGCTCCGGCCCACCAGCTGCACTGCTGGGAAAAGTCTTGCGCACGGACGCGCTCGAGGGTGAACCGGGTGCGCGACACCCACCCGGTTCACCCGCACCTCGCCCGCGCGCCGCGGCGAGCTGCCTCAGGCCTCCACCGTCACCTTGATGGCCTCGCCCTTGGCCACGATGTCGAAGACCGACAGCACGTCGTCGAGCTTCACGTGCCTGGTGATGAGGTCCTTGACGGGCACCTCGCCGCTCGCGATGTAGGCGAGCGCCCGCTTGTTGTGCTCGGGCGCCGAGCCGTTCGCCCCGTGGATGTGCAGCTGGCGGTAGTGCACCAGGTTGGAATCGAGGGTGATCGTCGAGTTCGTCTTGGGCAGCCCGCCGAAGAAGGAGATCCGGCCGTTGCGTGCCGCCATCGCGACCGCCTGCTCCTGGGTGACGTTGGCGGGAGTGGCGGTGATGACCACGTCGGCACCGCGTCCCTCGGTCAGCTCGAGGACCTTCGCCACCACGTCGGTGCTCGATGCGTCGATGGTGATGTCCGGGTGCACGGCGTCGGCGGACATCTTGAGGCGCTCGGCGTTGATGTCGACGAGGACGACCGTGCCCGCCTTGTGCGCACCGCGCACCACCCGGGTGTGCATGCAGCCGATCGGGCCGGCGCCGAAGATCACGACGAAGTCGCCCTCGTCGATGCCGAGCTGTTCCTGGGCATTGATGGCGCAGGCCAGCGGCTCCGCGGCGCTGGCCTCGTCGTATCCGACACCGTCGGGGATCGGGTTGAGCCCGTCGACCGCGAGCACCTGCCGCGGCACGATCATGTACTCGGCGAAACCGCCGTCGTACTGGTAGCCCACGCTCGTCTGGTTCTCGCAGACCTGCATCCAGCCCTTCGCGCACTCGTGGCAGTGCCCGCACGGCACGGCCGCGATCGACTGCACGCGGTCCCCGACCTTCCAGGGGCCCTTCACCGCCGCACCGATCTGGACGATCTCACCGGCAACCTCGTGGCCCATGGTGGTCACCCGGGTGATGTTCGGGTGCCCGTTGTGCAGGATCTTCACGTCCGTGCCACAGGTCGAACAGTTCTTGACCTTGATCTTGATCTCGTCCTCGCCGCATTCGGGCTCGGGGATGTCCTCGAGACGCACGTCCTCGGGTGCGTGGAATCGGAGTGCCTTCATGTTCAGTTCCCTTCCGGCGCCAACAATGTGAGCACCTGGTCGACAGTAGTTGCGGTGCGTAGTTGCTCCGCCTTGGTCTTGTCCGCGAGCACGGTGGCGAGCTTCGCCATGATGCCGATGTGTTCGTCGCTGCGCGAGGCGATGGGGATGGCCACGTAGCAGGTCTTCCCGTTCCACTCGACTCCTGCGGGGAACTGGAGGAATCCGAGCGCGGTCGTGCGGACGTGGGCGCGTGCCCGGTTGGTGCCGTGCGGAATCGCGAAGCCCTCGCCCATGTAGGTGGACACCTCGGACTCGCGGTCGATCATCCCGCCCACGTACTCCTCGTCGATCGCACCCAGGTCGAGCAGCACCTGGCCGGCCTGGCGGATGGCGTCGTCCTTGTCACGTGCCGTCAGCCCCAGCCGGATCCCGGCCCGGGGCAGCACGTCGGCGGACAGCGACTTCTTCGTGGCCCGCCGCTCGGCGTCCACCACGACGGCGACCGACGCCGGTGAGGTCTCGTCCGAGGCCTCGGTGGCACCCTCGTGGGCTCGCCGCACCGCATCGGCCACCGCGTCGAAGGCGGGGTCGTTGGTGAAATTGGTGAACGGCACGACGTGGGCCTTCGGCGCCTGCCGGCGCGCCCGGGTGGCGAGATTCTCCTGGGTGAGGACCAGGCGAGCATCCGCCGGGATGTCCTCCACCGAGGTGTGGGTCACGTCCACGCCGTAGGGCGAGAGCTTCTTCTTCAGCACGGACGCCACCATGACCGATGACCCCATGCCCGCATCGCAGGCCACGACCACGGTGCGCACGCCCGAAGCGTCGATCTGCGCGTCGCCGGCGTGGGAGCCTTCCTCCCCGCCCGCCGCCGTCTGCGTCCCGGAGGACTCCTGGGCCGCCACCGCGGCCTCGTCGCGTGCCTTGTCAGGACGGATCAGCAGGGATGCGACGACGAAGGAGACCACCGTGGCGGTGAGGAAGTCGAGGATCATCGGGAGATAGCCGCCGCGCGGGGTCATCACGAACCAGGTGATGATCGATCCGGGCGACGCCGGCCCGACCAGCCCGGCCCCCAGCACGCTTCCCACGGCGAGTCCGCTCATGGCTCCGGCGATGGTGGCGAGGATGGTCTTCGGCTTCATGAGGACGTAGGGGAAGAAGATCTCGTGGATGCCGCCGAAGAGATGGATGATCACGGCTCCGGGCACCGAGTCACGGATGTTCTTCGCGCCGAAGGCCCAGTAGGCCAGCAGCAGGCCGAATCCGGGGCCGGGGTTCGACTCGACCATGAACAGGATCGAGCGGCCGGTCTGCTTGGCGCCCTCGATGCCCAGCGGGGTGAGGATGCCGTGGTTGACGGCGTTGTTGAGGAACAGCACCTTGGCCGGCTCGACGAAGATCGACGCCAGCGGCAGCAGGTGGTGGGCGACCAGGACGTTGACCCCCGAGGCCATCCAGCCCATCAGCGTGTCGACGATGGGCCCGATGCTGAGATGGCCGCCGATGGCCAGCAGCATGCCGAGGATCCCCAGCGAGAAGTTGTCCACGAGCATCTCGAAGCCGGCGCGCACGTGCCCGTCGAGCACCTTGTCGAGCTTCTTCAACAGCCAGGCGGCCAGTGGGCCCATCAGCATGGCGCCGAGGAACATCGGCACGCTCGCACCGACGACGACGCCCATCGTGGCGATGGCGCCGATCACGGCGCCGCGCGTCCCGTGCACCATCTTGCCGCCGGTGTAGCCGATCAGCAGCGGCAGCAGATAGGTGAGCATGGGATCGATCAGCTTGGCGAGCGTGGGATTGGGCAGCCAGCCGGTGGACAGGAACAGCGCGGTGATGAGGCCCCAGGCGATGAAGGCCCCGATGTTCGGCATGATCATGCCCGCGAGGAAGCCTCCGAAGCGCTGCACGGAGGCCCGGACACTCTTGCCCTCGAGGTTCTTGTTGACTGATGCGTCAGGTAGAGAGAGCGACATTGATTCTCCCGAGTGAGGTGTGCCACGACCAGTTGTGCCACGGCACGACAGGATCTTCTGTGATCTACGTCCAGTCTCGTCATGTGGGAGTGTGTTGTCAAGAGATGCGTCGTGTTGTTTTTTGCCTGATATTCGCCTCCCAGATCGAGGCCAACAGACTCAATCAGGCAGCAGACGACGTGGAGGCAGAGTCCTCCCGTGACAGGTGGCAGTGGTGGACGGTCCTCAGACCAGGGCGTTGACCATGCTGGGCGCCGGGCGCACGGCGGGCCCGCCGGTGTGCGCGCGCAGCACGGCGGCCAGGCCGCGCATCACCAGTTCCGGTTCGCGGAGCACCGGGATCTGCAGGAAAGGGGCGACCCGCCGGGCGTTTCCGCCGGTCAGCACGACCGTCGCACCGGCTCCCAGCTCGGTGAGGGCAGCTCTGCCGATCCCGTCGACCAGCGCGGCGGTGCCGTGCACGGCACCTGCCACCAGGCATTCCCTGGTGTCGCTGCCGAAGAGCGCAGGCCGTGCCTCCAGCGAGGTCGGGGGCAGCTGGGCGGTGCGTTCCGCGAGGGCCTCGAGGCTCATCTGCAGCCCCGGGGAGATCAGCCCACCCACGAAGTGGCGCTGCCCGTCGACCGCGCTGACGGTGCTCGCCGTGCCCAGGTCGATGACGACGAAGGCACCCGGCACGAGCTCGGCGGCACCCGCGCAGGCGGCGATCCGGTCGGCACCGAGCAGCCCCCGGTAGCCCGACAGGTCGATCCCGGCATCCAGACGCCGGTCGAGCACCAGGGGTGCCGCGGAGATGAACTGGGTGAGCGCCCGGCTCGCCACACCGAGCATCTGCGGGACGACGCAGGCGAGGATCGCCCCCTCGATGGGCTCGGCGCCGAGGCCGCCACGCATCAGCCGGGCCAGCAGGCGATGGAAGGACCTCTCGGTGGTGAGCGAGGCAGTGCGCCGGCGCGCCGTGACCAGGCGCCCGGCCTGCCAGCAGCCGGCGGCTGTGTTGGTGTTTCCGACATTGACGGTGACGAACATGACAGTCCCCGGGGTGTGACCCCGTTCCGCTAGGCGGAATCCTCCTTCGCGCATTGCGCGTTGCGCTCGTCGACGAAGACGACCGTCGGCTCGAGACCGTCGGCCTCCTCCTCGGAGAACTGCGCGTAGACCATGATGATGATCTTGTCACCTTCGCCGACGAGCTTCGCACCTGCCCCGTTGATGCAGATGGTGCCGCTGCCGGGCTCGCCCGCGATGGCGTAGGTGACCAGCCGGTTGCCGGTGTCGATGTCGGCGACGTGCACCTGCTCGTATTCGCGCACCCCGGCGGCGTCGAGGAGCAGCTTGTCGACGGTGATGCTGCCGACATAGCTGACGTCGGCCTGGGTCACGGTGGCGCGGTGGATCTTCGCCTTGAGCATGGTGAGGTACATCTCAGTCCTCGCTCTCTGCCAGCAGACAGTTGTCGATGAGGCGGGTGTGCCCGAAGTGCACCGCGACGGCGGCCAGCGCGGGGTGGCCGGGCTCCAGGCGCTCCACCGCCGACAACTCGTGGGCGTCCACGACCTCCACGTACTCCACCCGGGCCAGCGGCTGGCTCTCGATCGTGGCGCGAATGGTCTCGCGCAGCGCGGCGACCGAGCGTTCGCCGGAGTCGAAGCGCCTCCTCGCGGCCTGCAGACCGGCGTGCAGCGCAGGGGCCTGGGCTCGCTCCGCGGCGCTGAGATAGCTGTTGCGCGAGCTCAGCGCGAGGCCGTCTGTCTCGCGGACGATCGGGCAGACCACCATCTGCACCGGGATGTGCAGGTCGCGGATCATCCGCGCCACCACGACGGCCTGCTGGGCGTCCTTCTGGCCGAAGTAGATCCGGTCCGGGCCGACGACGTTGAGCAGCTTCGCGACCACCGTCGTGACGCCCCTGAAGTGGATGGGGCGGCTCGCCCCGCACAGCGTGTGGGTGATCTCCCCGGTCACCTCCACCAGGGTGGCGGCTCCGGCGGGATACATCTCGTCGGCACCCGGAGCGAAGACGACGTCTGCGCCCGCGTCGGCGGCCAGCTGCTCGTCGTGCCCGAGGTCGCGTGGGTAGCTGGCGTAGTCCTCGCCCTCGCCGAACTGGGTCGGGTTGACGAAGTCGCTCACCACGACCAGATCGTTCTCGCCGGACGCCCGGCGGATCAGCGAGGCATGCCCCGCGTGCAGGAAGCCCATGGTGGGTACCAGGCCGACGCTGTGGCGGGCGCGATCATGGCCGGCCAGCCATCCGCGCAACTCGTCGACGCTCCTGATGACGGTCATCGCTGCTCCTTCGGGTCCATCCCAAGTGTGACGCGGCCGGCCATCCGGTCCCGAATCCTGTGCCGCGAACGGCGGCCGCCGGACTCCGGACGGGCGGCCGGGCAGCTGCTCAGGCCAGGGCGGTCAGCGCGGCGGCCACGATGACGTCCACGTCCTCCATCGCACCGCGTCCCACGCCGCCCTCGGCGAGATGGCCGACACGTGGCTCGATGAACGTGAAACCCACCCCGGCAAGCCTCTCCATGTTGGCCTGCACGAGGGGGTTCTCGTACATCACGGTGTTCATGGCGGGCGCGACCAGCTTCGGGATGTCACCCAGCGCCAGCACGATCGTGGAGAGCATGTCGTCGGCGATCCCGTTCGCCATCTTGGCGATGACGTCTGCGGACGCCGGTGCCACGAGCAGCAGGTCGGCCCGGCGGGCCAGCACGATGTGCTCCACCTCGTCGGGCGAACGGGCGTCGAAGAGGTCGGTGTGCACCGGATTGCCCGAGAGGGTCTGCAGCGTGAACGAGGTGATGAACTTGCTGCCGCCCTCGGTGAGGACGACGTCGACGTTGTGACCGGCCTTGGTCAGGTCATTGGCGATGTCGGCCGCCTTGTACGCGGCGATGGAGCCGCTCACCCCCAGCAGGATGTTGCTCATCGCCGGCCCTCCTCGATGCGCCCGATCACGGCTCGGGCGATGCCGTCGGCGATCTGCGCCTTGGTCGTGAACCGGGTGACGGAGTCGTCGCCGGCGAGCAGCAGCGCGCGGTGCTCCTCGGCGGTGATGCCGGTGAGGTCGTTGGCGAGCACGAAGTCGCAGCCGTTCGCCTCGCGCAGCCGGCGCGCCGCGGCGAGCAGATCCGCTTCGGGCACGTGATTGAGCAGTTTGAAGCCGACCAGCAGGGTCTTCGGCTGCAGTCTCTTGACCATGTTGATGAGCTTTGGGGTCCTGGCCATGAGCAGGACGAGGTCGTCGATGCCGGAGGACAGCTTGGTCTCCTCGCTCGGCGCGTGGGCGCTCCCGGCGAGCAGCTCGGTGATCTGCGCATCGCGCACCGGCTCCTCGGGCACGCCCTCACTGGCCCATCGGCGTGCCAACCCCGCGAGGCCCTGGGCGATCTCGTGTCCTCTGCTCACCCCCGAGACCGTGTAGTCGCTCACCGCCATGGAATGGACCACGGCGTCGATGGGCTCCTTGCCCAGCAGTTCCGCGAGCGCCTGCTCGGTCTGGTGGACGCCGCGCACCCGCACGACGTGGAGGCGGTCCAGCTCGGGGACGATCGCGTCGCGCTCACAGACGTAGTGGATCGTCTCGACGCGGTCACCACCGCGCGCGGCAAGACGCTCGGCCACGAGGCTGCCGAGCCGACCGGTCGCGCTGTTGGTGATCTTGCGCACCGGGTCGATGAGCTCGGTCGTCCCACCGGCGGTGATGATGAATCGCATTGCCACAATGTTAACGGCGGCAGATCTGGTTGACGAGGGCTCCCTAGGGCGTCACCGTCTTCGTCACGGTCGTGGTCGGGCCTGACACGGTCGTGGTCGGACCTGGGACGGTCTCGGCAGGAGCCGTGACGGTCCGGACCGGAGCGGTGACGGTCTGGGCAGGAGCCGTCGCAGTGACCGTCCTGGCTTGCTGGGTCTCCGTCGTGGTCACCGTCGTCTGGGGGGCGGTGGTGGTGGTCGCCTGGCTCGGGGTGGCCGTCGTCGTGGCGGTCGCGGTGGCGGTGCTCGTCACCGTCCTCGCCGGGGTGGAGCGGGTGGCGGGCGTGCCCGACACGAAGCTGCCGATGCCCACACCGATGAACAGGATGAGGAAGGCCGCCAGCACCTGCAGGACGCGCAGCAGGATCTTGTTCGTGTTGTGACGCGGGGGCTCCGGTGGCTGGCTGGGGCCGCCGGGGGCTGCGCCCGCAGCTGCGCCGCCTGCACCTGCGGCACCGCCCGCGCCGACGAAGTGACCCTGCCAGCCGGGCTGGGCGTGCGTGTAGTCGGGCGCCTTCTGCGCCGGTGCCGCACCGAAGACCTGCGTGCGCTCGGGCGGCAGTTCGGCCGGGGACGCTGCACGCTCCCCGGTCCGTGCACCCTGGGGGGGCTGCGACAGTCCCACCGGGGGAATGCTCTGGGTGCGCGCGCTCGCAGCGTCATCGGGCAGCGAGTGCTCGGGGGCGTCGTGCGGAGCCACCGGCTCCATCGCCTGGGTCCGCTCAGACTCGCTCTCCGCGTCGCTCCCGGAGGCTGCCGAGGAATTGGCTGCCGGGCTCGCCGGGTTGCCTGGGTTGGTGGACCGGTAGCCGCGCCGTGCACCGTGACGGGGCAGGATCACCGTCTCCTCGGAGTCCTCGGCGCCCTGGGGCCTGCCACCCTGCCCGCTGCCGTGAGGCGTGTGGTCCGCCTGCGAACCGTCCTGGGAATGATGCTGCTCGTCATTCACGTCGTGGCCTCCTGTCTCAACGCCCCGTCCGTCGTCTCCGGACGTGCCCTGTCGGTATTCCCTGTCCGCGCCCCCGCCGACCGCGTGGGCCGCCGACCGGGGACGTCGTCATGACCGCGTGGGCGCATGGCGTGTCACACGCATACAGTGCCAGTGATGGGCGCGTGAGGGTGAAAAGTTTCGACCACGGCTTGAGACCGGGCCCCGGATGACCTCCCCGTCCGCGCCGCATCATCCGCACCGCGTCGGGACAGAGGAGAAGCACCGGTGACTCAGGTCTGGTACACGTCCGATCTGCATTTCGGGCATCAACGGGTGGCCGAACAGCGAGGTTTCGCGAACGCCGAGGAGATGGACGCCCGGATCTGCTCCGCGTGGCGCAGCCAGGTGGCCGAGGACGACACCGTCCACGTGCTCGGCGACATCGCCGCCCACGACCATCACCAGGCTCTCGCCATGCTCTCGCAGCTGCCGGGCCACAAGCACGCGGTGGTCGGCAACCACGACGACATCCACCCGATGAACCGCAAGACCTTCTCCCGGACGGCCTTGCTGGACTGGCTGGATGTCTTCGAGACGGTGGCCACCTTCCGGCGCCTGGAGCTGGACGGCAATGAGCTGGTGCTGTGCCATTTCCCGTACGCGGCCTGGGGCGACGGCGCGCTCCGCGACGGATCGCGGTACGACCAGTACCGGCTGCCGGATGTGGGCACGCCGCTCCTGCACGGTCACACCCACGGCCCGGAGAGGGCCCACGGCCACAGCCTGCACATCGGGTGGGATGCCTGGCACGAGCTGGTGCCCCAGGAGACGGTGACGGACTGGCTCACCGGCGCCGATCTGCGAGAGGTCTCACCCCGGGTCGCCTGAGGCGAGCTCCGCGGACCGGCACGCTGCCTGCGCCGATCAGTCCTTGCCGGCGGTGCCGGGCTCGGGCGAGGCCGGCCCGGAGGGCGCACTCGGATCGGACGGATGTTCCGGTGCAGGCGTGTGCTCCGGCGCCACCGCCGGATCGGCCCCGGGGCCGTCCGTGTCCGGGGTCACCGGCGTCAGGCTCGGGCTCGCCGATGCCGGCGAGGACGGGCCGAGTGCATCCTTGGCCACCGGGCTCGTGGATCCGCTGTTCTTCGGGGCACTGTCCTTGGAGGCGCTGACCTTCGGCCCGGCGCCCTGGGCCGAAGTGTCCCCGGTGCTGTTCTGCGTGGCGGCGTTCTTCGCCGCTGCCGCGGGCTTGGCGGCCTTGGGAGTCTTCTGCCTGGGCGCGACGACAGCCCGCTCCGGGCGGATCGGGTTGGACGTCCAGTCGCCGATCCGCTGGCCGCGGGCCAGCTGGGCGATGCCGAGCACGAGCAGCGTGATGCCGAGGAAGATCCACAGCACCCCGGTGCCGAACAGCGGCGCGATGAGCAGTGCGATCCCGGCCAGGACACTCACGACCCCGAAGATGATCGACCAGAGGGTGTCCTTCGAGCGGTCGGTCTCGGCGACGGAGAAGACGCCCTGGATGATCCACACGATGCCCACGACCACGCCGAGGATCGTCCCGGTGTTCGTCCGGTCCGGGTCGATGCCGCTCAACGCGACGACCCCGGAGACCAGCAGCAACAGCCCGATGAGGGAGTGGCCGCCGCGGCGCCACGAGGCGAGCCCTCGTCCGAACACGCCCAGCACGAGGCCGATCACCCCCACCGAGACCGCGTAGATCGCGAAGGCGCCGAGCGTCAGCAACACCCTCAGCTCGGGCGTGCGCTCCGGCCAGACGAGCAGCATCACTCCGACCACGGCCGTGATGAGCCCGCCGATCACGAAGATCACCCGGGCCGTGCCGGTCAGTGCCTGAACAGGATTCGTGGTGTCCACGGCATTCGTCTCGCTCATCGTTTCCTCTTGTCCCCATCGAATGACCCGCCGAGGGCGTGCGCCGGGCGTGGTCCCACACCAAGCCTATGGGCCGCGAGGACGGGGGGAGGGATGTCCGCAGGGTCCGATCCCGGCAGGAGGCTGCGGCATTGGCGGAGGCCATCGGGGCTGACCCCGCTGGAGCCACCCTGGCGCGGCGCGTGGCCGTGGCCCGACAGGAGTGTCGAGAAGGGGCCGAAGGAGAGACAAGCATCCGCCCCGTCGAGGCATGGCAAGCATCTTCGCTTGTCAGGAGGCTGATTCGTGGTGTCCACGGCATTCGTCTCGCTCATCGTTTCCTCTTGTCCGCATTGAATGACCCGCCGACGGTGTGCGCCTGGCGTGGTCCCACACCAAGCCTATGGGCCGCGAGGACGGGGGGAGGGATGTCCGCAGGGTCACATCCCGGCAGAAGGCTGCGGCATTGGCGGACGCCATCGGGGCTGACCCCGCTGGAGCCATCCTGGCACGGCGCGTGGCCGTTGCCCGACAGGAGTGTCGAGAAGGGGCCGAAGGAGAGACAAGCATCCGCCCTGCCGAGGCATGGCAAGCATCTTCGCTTGTCGGGAGGCTGTTTCGTGGTGGGCCTTACTGGACTTGAACCAGTGACCTCGTCCTTATCAGGGACGCGCTCTAACCAACTGAGCTAAAGGCCCATCGGCTCCGCCCGGGGGCGGTACCGAGGAGTTACATTATCCTACCGGCGCGCACCGGCTCAACTTGACGCCCGGCGACCGACCGTCGCGCCTGGCCCGCCGGTTCGCGCTCAGTCCTCGGCGAGGGTCACTTCCAGGCCGCCGATCACATGGGCGGCCAGGTTGTAGAGGAAGCTGAGCAGGGTGCACAGCGCGGTGATCAGCACGATGTCGGCGATCGAGACCAGCGCGGTGAAGCCGAGCACCCGCCACTGGTTCACGTAGTTGGTGATCTGCACGCTCGAGGAGCCGTCCGAGCTGCCGATCAGCGCCGTGATCGCCTCCTGCATCTTCGAGAGCACACCCGAGGCGTCGATGACGCCCCACAGCGCCCACACCGCGACGAAGAAGATGATGCCGGCGGCCACCGAGAACATGAACGAGGTCTTCATCACCGACCAGGGGTCCACGCGGGCGACGCGCAGGCGCGCCTTGCGGGTGGGACGCGGGACCCTCGCCTTGCGATGACGACGGTCCTTGCCGGACTCCTCGACAGGGGCGAAGGTGACCGCTGCCCCTCCGGCGCGTCCCTCGACGGGCTCGGTGCCGGGCCCGGTGGTCGTGGAAGCCTGCTCGGCCTCCGCGGGTGTCTCACCCGGACGCCCGAAGGTGCGCGTCACCTCGGTGGGCTCGCCCTCGGAGCCGGCTGCGGAATCGTTAGCCATCCAGGTCCTCCTGAGTCATGATGCCGTCGCGGCCCTGCAACGGGTCGGCTCGGCCTTTCAAGGCCGAACCCACCCTATCCCGCGACCCTGGCTCAGTCGCCTGAACCGTCGCCGTCCGCAGTGTCCTCGGCCGTGTCCTGCGCCGTGTTGTCCTCGGTGGTGCCGTCCTCGGCCGAATTATCGGCCTCGGACTGCGCATCTGCACCCTCAGCCGCCGGTTCCGCCTCCGCGGAGACCCCGTCCTCGACCGGGCCCTCGTCACCGGTCACGGTCTGCTGCTCAGGGTTCAGGGCAATCGCGATGACCTCGTCATTGCCACGCACGCCCACGTACTTGACGCCCATCGTGTCGCGCCCGGTCGGGTTGACCTCGTCGACCGCGCTGCGGGTGACCTGACCCGACGACTTGATCGCGATGACCTCGTCGGTGGCCCGTACGACCAGGCCGCCGACCAGCTCGCCCCGCTCGTCGTCGAGCCGCATCGCCTTGATGCCGAGCCCGCCGCGGTTCTGCACGCGGTAGTCGCTGACCGCGGTCCGCTTGGCGAAACCGCCGTTGGTCACGGTGAAGACGAACAGCTCGTCCTCGGCGGCGTCCTGGCGCACGACGCTCATGGACAGCAGCGCGTCACCGCCACGGAAGCGCATCCCGGTGACACCGGAGGTGGTCCGGCCCATCGGACGCAGCTGCTTGTCGTCGGCGCCGAAACGGATCGCCTGACCCTTGCGGGAGATGAGCAGGATGTCGTCCTCGGCATCGGCCAGCTCGGCGCCGATGAGCTCGTCGTCCTCCTCGCGGAAGTTGACCGCGATGAGACCGGCCTGGCGTGGCGAGTCGTAGGCCGACAGCTCGGTCTTCTTGACCAGCCCGTGCCGGGTGGCGAGCACCAGATAGGCCGCGTCCTGGTAGGAGCGCAGCGCCAGCACCTGGGTGATGGACTCGCCCGGCAGGAAGCTGAGCAGCCCGGCCACATGACCGCCCTTGGCATCGCGGCCGCCTTCGGGCAGCTGCCAGGTCTTGATCCGGTAGACCCGCCCCATGTTCGTGAAGAACAGGATCCAGTGGTGGTTGGTCGTTGCGAACAGATGCTGCACCTCGTCGTCGGCACGCAGGCTGGCACCGCGAACTCCCTTGCCACCCCGGCGTTGCGGGCGGTACTGGTCGGTCCGGGTGCGCTTCGCGTAGCCGCCGTGGGTGATCGTGACGACCATCGGGTCGTCCGGCACGAAGTCTTCCTCGCTGAAGTCGCCCTCGGCCGCGATGATTCGGGTGCGCCGCTCGTCGCCGTACTTGTCGACGATCTCGCCGAGCTCGGTGGAGATGATCTGACGCTGGCGCGACTCGTTGGCCAGGATGTCCTTGAGGTCGGCGATCAGCTTCTCGAGCTCGCCCAGCTTGTCGATGATCTTCTGGCGCTCCAGGGCTGCCAGCCGGCGCAGCTGCATGTTGAGGATGGCGGCCGCCTGCACCTCGTCGATGTCGAGGAGCTGCTGGAGGCCTGCCGAGGCCGCCTCGGTGGTGGCCGAGCGCCGGATCAGCGCGATCACCTCGTCGAGCATGTCCAGGGCCTTGGCGAGCCCACGGTAGATGTGGGCCTCCTTCTCGGCCTGGTTGAGCTGGTAGCGGGTGCGCCGCTCGATGACCTCGAGCTGGTGGTTGACCCAGTACCGGATGAAACGGTCGAGCGGCAGGGTGCGCGGCACGTTGTCGACCAGCGCGAGCATGTTGCAGCCGAAGGTGTCCTGCAGCTGGGTGTGCTTGTACAGATTGTTCAGCACCACCCGCGGCTGGGCGTCGCGGCGCAGGGTGATGACCAGACGCTGCCCGGTCCGTGCCGAGGTGTCATCGCGGATGTCCGCGATCCCGCCGAGCTTGCCGCCGTTGACCAGGTCTGCGATCTTCTGGGCCAGGTTGTCGGGATTGCACATGTAGGGGAGCTCCGTGACGACCAGCTGGGTGCGCCCCTTGTGGTCCTCCTCCATGTCGACGACCGCCCGCATGGTCACCGATCCGCGGCCGGTGCGATAGGCGTCCTCGATGCCCTTGCGGCCCACGATGAGCGCGCCGTTGGGGAAGTCGGGGCCCTTGATCCGGGCCATCGATGCCTCGAGGAGCTCCTCGTGGCTCGCCTCGGGGTGCGCCAGGAACCACTGGACCGCCTCGTTGACCTCACGAAGGTTGTGCGGCGGGATGTTGGTGGCCATGCCCACCGCGATGCCGGTGGAGCCGTTGACGAGCAGATTCGGGAAGCGCGCCGGCAGCACCGTCGGCTCGGTGTCGCGATTGTCGTAGTTGGGCTGGAAGTCGACGGTGTCCTGGTCGATGTCGCGGACCATCTCCATGGCCAGCGGAGCCATCCGGCACTCGGTGTATCGCATGGCGGCCGCGCCGTCGTTGCCGGGGGAGCCGAAGTTCCCCTGGCCGTTGACCAGCCGGTAGCGCATCGCCCACGGCTGGGCCAGGCGCACCAGGGTGTCGTAGATCGCCGAGTCACCGTGCGGGTGGTACTTGCCCATCACGTCGCCGACGACGCGCGAGCACTTGTTCCAGCCACGGTCGGGGCGGTAGCCACCGTCGAACATGGTGTAGATCACCCGACGGTGCACGGGCTTGAGACCGTCTCGCACGTCGGGCAGGGCGCGCTCGACGATGACGCTCATCGCGTAGTCCAGGAAGGAGTTCTGGATCTCGGCTTGCAGGTCGACGGCGTCGATGCGACCCTTCGCCGGGCCCTCGATCTTGTCGACCGTCGAGATCGTCTCGTCCTTGTCGCCGGGCTGGTCGCCGCCGAGCACGTCGTCGGGGCCTTGCGGGGTATCGCTCATCGTTCTTCCTCAGTTGTGTGCGGTCAGTGACGTGGAACCGGTGGCTCTACACGTCGATGAATCGCACGTCCTTGGCATTGCGCTGGATGAAGTGGCGTCGTTCCTCGACGTCCTCGCCCATGAGGATCGAGAACATCTGGTCGGCGCGCGCGGCGTCGTCCAGGTTCACCTGCAGCAGGATCCGGTTGTCCGGATCCATCGTGGTGGCCCACAGGTCCTCGGCGTCCATCTCGCCCAGGCCCTTGTACCGCTGGATCGGGTTGACGCTCGGCAGCTTCTTGCCGCCGGCGACCCCCTTGTCACGCAGGACGTCGCGCTCGGCGTCGGTGTAGGCGAGCTCGTGGGGGGCGTTGGTCCAGCGCAGCCGGAACAGCGGGGGCTGGGCCAGGTAGACATAGCCGCCGTCGATCAGTGCCGGCATGAAGCGGAACAGCAGGGTGAGCAGCAGGGTGCGGATGTGCGCGCCGTCCACATCGGCATCGGCCATCAGCACGATCTTGTGGTAGCGCAGCTTGTTGATGTCGAACTCTTCGTGCACCCCGGTGCCCAGCGCCGAGATGATCGCCTCGATCGTGTCGGACTGCAGGGCCCGGTCAATCCGCGCCTTCTCGACATTGAGGATCTTGCCGCGCAAGGGCAGGATCGCCTGGGTGCGCGGGTTGCGCCCGCCCTTGGCGGAGCCGCCGGCGGAGTCGCCCTCGACGATGAAGACCTCGCACTCCGCGGGATCATTGCTCGAGCAGTCGGAGAGCTTGCCGGGCAGGCCGCCCGAGCCGAGCAGCCCCTTGCGGCTGCGGGCCATGTCGCGCGCCTTGCGGGCGGCGATCCGGGCGGACGCGGCCGCCTGGGCCTTGCGCACGATCTCCTTGCCGGCTGCAGGATTGCGCTCCATCCAGTCGCCGAGGCGCTCGTTGACGGCCTTCTGGACGAATCCGCGCGCCTCGGTGTTGCCGAGCTTGGTCTTCGTCTGGCCCTCGAACTGGGGGTCGACGAGCTTGACCGAGACGATCGCCACCAGGCCCTCGCGGATGTCGTCATTGCTCACCCGGTCGTCGCGCTTCTTGATCAGCCCCCAGGTCTCGCCCCAGCGGTTGATCGTCGTCGTGAGGGCCGTGCGGAAGCCCTCCTCGTGGGTGCCGCCCTCACGGGTGTTGATGGTGTTCGCGAAGGTGTGCAGGCTCGTGGCGTAGCTGGTGTTCCACTGCATCGCCACCTCGACGCCCATCTGCAGCTCGGGGGAGTGCGCCTCGACGTCGATCACCGGGCTGAGGATCTCGCGGTTGCCGTTGAGGAAGCTCACGTAGTCGACCAGGCCGAGGTCGTACTTGAAGACCTCGCGCAGCTGGTTGCCGTCCTCGTCGACGTGCTCCGCCCTCAGGTCGGCGATCGCGATGCGCAGGCCCTTGTTGAGGAAGGCCATCTCGCGGAAGCTCGTGGACAGCGTCTCGTAGCTGAAGTCGGTGGTCTCGAAGATCTCCGCGCTCGGGTAGAAGGTGATCGTGGTGCCGGTCTGCTCGGTGGCCTCGAGCTTGCTCACCGGGCCGGTCGGCTCGCCCAGCTCGAACTCCTGGTGCCAGTGGTAACCGTCGCGCAGCACATCGGCGACGAAACGGCTGCTCAGCGCATTGACGACCGAGGAGCCCACGCCGTGCAGGCCACCGGAGACCTTGTATCCACCGCCACCGAACTTGCCGCCCGCGTGCAGGACCGTGAGCACCAGGGTCAGCGTGGAGATGTGCTCGATCGGATGCTCGGCCACCGGGATGCCGCGGCCGTTGTCGCGCACCCGGCAGCCGCCCCCGTCGAGCAGCTCGATCTCGATGTTGTCGCAGTAACCCGCCAGCGCCTCGTCCACCGCGTTGTCGACGATCTCGCGCACCAGGTGGTGCAGCCCGCGCTCACCCGTGGAGCCGATGTACATGCCGGGACGTTTGCGGACCGCCTCCAGGCCTTCGAGGACCTGGATCTCCGAGGCGTCGTACTCACCGTCGACCGAATCGTCGCTCGTCTCGGTCAGGGTGATCCCGTCGTCGGGATCCACGTCGTCGTCGAAGTCTGCGGAATCGTTCAGTTGTTCGCTCACCGGTTGGGGCTCCTGTCACCGAGGGCCGCGAGAACACTGCGACCACAACGACCAAATCTACCAGCCTGAACGCCCCCTGCGTTCCTCAGGGCAGAGCTGGACGGGCACCGACCTCGCGCTCAGCGGCGCGCAATGGCGTCTTTGACGCGATTGCCCCCTGGGCACGTGGTCCCCCACCGAGAAATGACCGGCCCCTTGGCGGGCGGCTGCTCATCCGTAGGTGT
This sequence comes from Propionibacterium sp., assembly GCA_049297835.1. GTDB lineage: Bacteria > Actinomycetota > Actinomycetes > Propionibacteriales > Propionibacteriaceae > Propionibacterium. The sequence goes on along the minus strand of JBAQVA010000117.1, from coordinate 338 downwards.
CCCGGGGCCCGCGGCCCGGCACGCTGCGCAGGCCGTGCTTCCAGCTGGGCCCCGCCGGGCCGCGCACGTCGACCCGCAGCACGGATCCCTCCCCCAGACGATGGTTGAGCTCGGCGACCAGCTGCGGCGCGATGGTGCGCAGCGCCGCGGCCCAGGTGCTCGACTCGGCGCGCACCACGAGGATCCTGTCGTGATAGGCCTCCGGCACCGAGTGCTCGGCATTGGCCGCGCCGACGAGCAGTGACCACCGCGAGACGATCATCCGCAGCCCCAGCTCGGTGCGCCAGCCCCGGGAGCGCACGAGCCGCGCCATCGCGGCGCCCAGCGGCTGGGGGTCC
>JBAQVA010000116.1:0-29398 GCA_049297835.1 Propionibacterium sp. | reverse complement strand
GGTGTCGGCGCGCCGGCCCGCTCCGGGGCGACAGCCTCCGCCTCGGTGTCAGCAGGCGGGGTGACCAGGCCCTGCACCGAACCGGTGCCGAGCTGCTCGGAGGGCTTCTTCCCCCCGACGGCCAACTTGTCGCGCCCCAGGTAGATCGAGGCGAGAGCAACGATGATCGCCAGAGCGATCCCGGCCATGATGATCCAGAAGACCCAATCCACGCTGGCAGTCTACCGGGCGGGTCCTGCCCGGCCCGTCACCGAGGCGACCGGAGGCGCGCCGGACCGGTCAGTGGCGGGAGACGATGTCCTCGAGCTTGGTGTCGGTCGGCGGCTCGCCGTTGAGGTAGCGGGATGCCTGGTGGAGCTTGTGGGCAAGCCGCGGATTGCGGTCCCGGTAGTAACCCTGCATCCCGACGGCCACGATCGCGCACACCGCCACCGCCATCACGAGGCAGGCGATCAGTGCGAGAACGAAGACGGTCATGTCAACTCCGGTGATCCGAGGCAGAATCCCATCGGGGAAGAGCCTCATTCGGGAACAACTACGTGTCCAATTATGGGACCCATCGGTTCACAGGCACGAGCCGACGCACTGTTCACATGCTGCTCTCAGGTCCGGAGATCCTGGACAGGAATTGCTCAGTCGGCGAGTCGCTGCGAGATCACCGTGGTCACGCCGTCACCGCGCATGGTGACGCCGTAGAGGGCATCCGCCTTCTCCATGGTCCGCTTCTGATGGGTGATGACGAGAAGCTGAGAATCCTTTCGGAGTTCTTCGTAGATCCCGAGCAGACGGGAGAGGTTCACGTCGTCGAGCGCCGCCTCCACCTCGTCGAGGATGTAGAAGGGGCTGGGCCTGGCGATGAACAGGGCGAAGAGGAAGGCGACGGAGACCAGCGAGCGTTCCCCGCCGGACAGCAGGGACATCCGCCTCACCTTCTTGCCGGCCGGCCTCGCCTCGATGTCCACGCCGGTCTGCGAGAGATCGCCCGGATCGGTGAGGACCAGCCGGCCCTCCCCGCCCGGGAAGAGCCGCGGGAAGAGATCCGCGAAGGTCCGCTCCACGTCGGCGTACGCCTGGGAGAAGACCTGCTGCACCCGGGCGTCCACCTCGTCGATGATCGCCTGGAGGTCCTTGCGGGTCTGCTTCAGGTCTGCGAGCTGTTCGGCGAGGAACTGGTGGCGTTCGTTGAGCGCCTCGAATTCCTCCAGCGCCAGCGGATTGATGCGCCCCAGCTGGTCCAGCGTGCGCTGGGCGGAGCGGAGCCGTCTGCTCTGCTGCTCGCGGTCGAAGGGCACCGGCCGCGGGCGCTCCTCGTCCTCCTCGAAGGGACGGCCGTCGGGATGGGCCAGGACCGGCACCGGCGTGTCCGGCCCGTACTCGGACATCAGCACCTCGGCAGCCAGGCCGAGCTCTGTCATCGCCCTCTCGGTGAGCGCCTCGATCCTCATCCGCTGCTCGACGTGGGCCACTTCGCCGCGGTGGGCATCGGCGAGGAGCTCGGCCACCTTGTCAGCGCACTCGCGTCGTCGCCGTCGGGCGGTGGACAGCGCGTTCTCGGCATCGGTGCGGGCCCGGTCCACCTGCTCGCGTTCACGGCCGGCCTCCTGCTGCACCTGGTCCATCTCGCCGGCCAGCCACTGGGTGGCGGCGTGCACGGCCCTGGCGACGGCCTGTTCACGACGGTTCCGTTCGGCACGGGCCGCTTCCTGCGCTCGTGCCGAACGTTCCTGGGATGCCGCACGCAGGAGCGAATCAGCTCGCCCCGACAATGCCCTGAGGCGTTCCTCGGCGGTCCGCACGGCCAGCCGCGCATCGGTCTCCAGCTGCCGGCAGCGTCCTGCCTCCAGCGCGGTCCCGTCGCGCTGGGCCGGATCGGGTTCGTCGAGCTCGTCCTCCTGGCCGGCCCGCTCCATCCGTTCTCGGACGGCGGCGCGCTCCAGCTCGTCGTGGCCGCGACGCTGCCGTGCCTTGTCCAGCGCCTCCTCCAGACGGGCCGCCTCAGCACGGGCCGTCCTGGCGGTCTGCCCGAGGTGGGAGAGCTGTTCGGCCAGTGCCGACATCGCGGCGTCGGACTCGTTGAGTTTCTCCAGGGCGCGCGCGGCCTGCGCCGTGGCGGCGGTGAGTTTCTCGTCGAGGGCCTGGCGGGCGAAGCGAATGCGCTCGGCCTCGTGCTCGGCGCCGGCAAGCTCCTCGCGCGTGCGGGTGACCTGTGCCTGCAGCTCGATGGCGCTGCGATCCTCTCCCCCGCCACCGCCCGCCAGCCACCGGGACAGCAGCTGTCCGCTGCGGGTGACCGCGCGCAATTCCGGCCGCGTGCCCACCACCGCTGCCGCCGAGACGATGTCGTCGACGGCGACGACTCCGCCCAGCAGATGGGTGAGGGGGCCGCGGAGCTGCGGACCCACCTCCACCAGGTCGAGGAGTGGCCTGCCGCCTGGCGGCAGTTCTGAAGACTCGCCGCCCCGCGGCAGTTCTGACGACTCGCCGCCTGGCGGCAGCTCCGACGACTCGCCGCCGGTCTCGGGCACGACACCGGCGATGACCACGTTCACCCGGCCGAGCTCACGCACCCGCGGGTCGTCCACCGCCTGGCAGGCAGCCTCGGTGCCGTCGGCCACCAGTGCCTCGGCGACCGGACCGAGGGCAGCGGCCAGCGCGGCCTCCCAGCCCGGTTCCACCCGCACCATCGTGGACAGCGCCCCACCGATCCCCTCGATCCCGGCGTCCAGCAGGCCCGCCGATCCGTCACGGCTCTCAAGCCCCAGCTCCAGCGCCTCCAGCCGGGCGTGCAGCGCGGAGACCCGCCGTTGGGCCTCGACTCCGTCGCCAGACAGGGTGCCCTTGTCCTCCTCGAGCTCGCGGACTGCGGCCTGTGCCCGCTCGTAGTGCGCGTCGAGCTCGGACTCACCGGCCCCCAGACCGGTGATGTTGCCCTCGAGCCCGAGACAGGAGGCATCTGCCTCCTGGGCGCGGAGCAGGGCCTCGTCGCGGCGTCGCACGAGCCGCTCGGTCTCCTCCTTGCCGGCGCCCAGCCGCGAATCGAGTGAGGCGAGCTGTCCGGTGAGCCGGGCCCGTCCCTCACGACGGTCCGCCAGCGCACGCAGCTGGGCAGCGAATTCCTGTTCGGCCTGCTGGTGGGACTTCTCCGCGGCGTCGCGTGCGGCCCGGGCGAGCTCCTGGCGCTGACGGGCGAGATCGAGCTCGTCCCCGAGCTTCCGCTCCTGGTCACGGACCTGGGCGGCCTGGCTCTCCAGCTCGCCGGGATCGCGGCTCGGAATCCTCGGCGCGTCACCGGCCCCGCGGCGCATCCTCTCCGCGCTCACCGAGGCGGTCGCGCGGTTGCGCTCTGCCAGCGTGGACGCGGCGACCCAGTGCTCCTGCGCGGCGGCCAGGGCCGGTGCCAGCTGCGTCGCGGCGAGCTCGGCCTCCTGTTCGCTGCGCTGTGCCCGTTCCATTTCCTCCTGGGCCCGGGCGCGCAGCTGGGCCGCAGCACTCTCGGCGCGGCGCTCACTGTCCAGGGCCAGCGTCTCGGTGGTCAGCTCGTCGGCGAGCAGGCGGGCCTTGGCGTCGCGCAGCTCGGCCTGCACGAGCCCGGCCTTGCGGGCGAGTGCCGCCTGGCGACCCAGTGGCTTGAGCTGACGGCGGATCTCGGCGATGAGATCGGTGAGCCGGTCAAGATTGGCCCCGGTGGACTCGAGCTTGCGGACCGCCTTCTCCCTGCGGCGCCGGTGCTTGAGCACCCCGGCGGCCTCCTCGATGTAGCCGCGGCGCATCTCGGGGCTGGATGCGAGGATCTGTTCGAGCTGTCCCTGGCCGACGATGACATGCATCTCGCGGCCCATCCCGGTGTCCGAGAGCAGCTCCTGGACGTCCAGGAGACGCACCGAGCGGCCGTTGATCGCGTACTCCGAGCCGCCCGAGCGGAACAACGTCCGGGAGATGGTGACCTCGGTGTACTCGATGGGCAGCGCGCCGTCGGTGTTGTCGATGGTGAGCGTCACCTCGGCCCGGCCCAGCGGCGCCCGGCCCGAGGTGCCGGCGAAGATGACGTCCTCCATCTTGGCGCCGCGCAGGTGCTTGGCCCCCTGCTCGCCCATCACCCAGGCCAGGGCGTCGACGATGTTCGACTTCCCCGAACCGTTGGGGCCCACGATCGCCGTGATGCCCGGCTCGAAGTTCAGCGTGGTGGCCGAGGCGAAGGACTTGAATCCCCGCAGCGTCAGGCTCTTCAGATACATGACAGAGCCATTCCCCCGGCCCGGCGCCTCATGGTGCGGGGACCGGCTCGGACGTGGTCGCGGAGGTGCGCGTGCGGAAGGTCACGAGCTTGTTGACGATGAAGTTGATCGGCATGGTGACGAGGATCGCGATCGCCTGGCTGACGTACTCGCGAGAGTGGAAGGCGTCCTCGATCTGCTGGACGAGCGCACCGCCGTGGCGCACCTGCCAGTCGTCGAACCAGGGTCCGCGAAGGCTGAGGAAGGAGGCGGGGCTCATCATCATCGCCTTGAGGATCAGCCCGACGAAGGCGGCGACCGCGCCGATGAGCATGAACTGCGCGAAGCCCAGCCACCAGCCGCGGGTGGTGCCCCGGAAGGTCCACATCCGATTGAGCTGGTAGTTGTAGGTGTTGGCGACGAGGAAGCTGACGATCCAGACCAGCGAGCTGAAACGGAAGTTGAAGGACGTCCCGGGGATCGCAAAGAGGATCTCGACGGCATTCGCCGAGCCGCCGTTGGCCTTGTTCATGACCACCGCGACGGCCATGTTCACGATCACTCCGGAACCGCCGACGAGACCGAACCTGATGAACTGCATGACCAGGCGGGACCAACGCCGCGGGCCTCGATGCACGGCCTCAGAACTCATGGGGAACTAACCTACCTTCCGGCGCTGGGCCTGGCCCGGCTGGCTTGCTCGAGCGGCAGGCAGGCGCTGGCAGCGCGGGCACAGATAGCTCGATCGGTTCATGAACGACTCGCGGACAATCCTCGTCCCACAGCGGCGGCACGGCTCGCCGGCCCGCCCGTAGACGCTGAGTTCGCGCGAGAAGTAGCCACTGGATCCGTTGACGTGCACGTAGAGGGCATCGAAGCTCGTGCCGCCGTGCACCAGGGCGGAGGCCATCACCTCGCGGGCGGCGCGGAGCACATCGCGCGCCCGTCTGGTGGAGAGGGCCTGGCAGGAGAAGTCGTAGTGGGTGCGGGCCACCCACAGCGCCTCGTCCGCGTAGATGTTCCCGATGCCGGAGACGAGGGTCTGGTCGAGCAGGCAGCGCTTCACGGTGCTGTGCCTGGCCTTCAGCCGCTCCGCGCCGGCGGCGAGGTCGAAGTCCGGTGAGAACGGGTCCGGGCCGATGTGGGCGATCTCGGCGGGCATTCCCGCCCCGCCCGGGGAGATGCTGAGTCCTCCGAAGAGGCGCTGGTCGACGAAGCGGAGCTCGCTGCCGTCGTCGAGATCGATGAGGGCGCGGGCGTGGCTCTCCAGCGGGTCGGTGGGCCCGTCGAGGCGGAACTGGCCGCTCATGCCCAGGTGTGCCAGCAGCGCATCGCCACGAGCGGTGGGAATCCACAGGTACTTGCCTCGCCGCCGCGGCGCCCCGAGGAGCTGACCGGTGAGCGAGCGGCAGAAGTCGGCCGGCCCGCCGGTGTGGCGACGCACGCAACGCTCGTCGAGCACCCGGACCGCCGTGACGAGGCGTCCCGAGACGAGCGGTTCGAGGCCGGCGCGGACCGTCTCGACCTCGGGCAGCTCAGGCATCTGCCTCGTGCGGGGCGGCGTGCAGCTCGGGTTCGAGCACGGCGAAGGCATGCGCCGCGGCACGCTGCTCGGCCTGCTTCTTGTTGTGTCCCTCGGCCGGCTCGAAGCGGCGCTGGCCCACCACGGCCGTCGCGACGAAGCGCTTGTCGTGGTCGGGACCGGACTCGGTGATCTGGTACTCGGGCGGCGGCTGGCCCAGTGAGGCGCAGACCTCCTGCAGCGATGTCTTCCAGTCGAGTGCCGCACCGGTGTGATCGGCAAGATCCACCAGCGGATCGAACAGATGGTGCACGAAGACGCGGGCCCCTGCCGGATCGGTGAGGTACATCGCCCCGATGAGGGCCTCGGTGGTGTCGGCCAGGATGCTCGTCTTGCGACGCCCGCCGGTGGTCAGCTCGCCGTGCCCCAGCTTGACCATCTCGCCGATTCCCAGACTGCGGGCGACGCGGGCCAGGCTCACCGAGCTCACGACGGCGGCACGCATCTTCGCCAGCTGGCCCTCGGGATGGTCGGGAAAGCGCCGGTAGAGGTAGTCGGTGACACTGATGCCCAGAACCGAGTCGCCCAGGAATTCCAGGCGCTCGTTGTTGGGGATCTGCCCGTTCTCGTAGGCGAACGAACGATGGGTCAACGCAAGATCGAGGAGTCCTGCGTCCAGGGGGACGCCGAGCTCCTCGATCAGTTCTGAGAAACGGTGCGGGCCGTGCTCACTCGAATTCACGGGTGTTCAGGCTCCCGGTCACCTCGCGGAAACCGCCGCGAGGGCCGTACTGATGGCACTTCGGGCAGGCCGTGTGCGGCAGGTGCTGTGCACGGCAGGCGGGGTTCGGGCAGGTCACAAGCGTCACAGGCGCAGCCTTCCACTGCGAGCGGCGCGACCGCGTGTTGCTGCGGGACATCTTCCGCTTCGGGACAGCCACGTTAGTTCTCCTCGATCATGAATGGACATGGCGTGTCCGTAAGAACACGCGACGCACAATGATACGCCCGCACCGGCAACGACGCCAATCGGCCGGCTCCGGCCGTGGGTGGCACGGGGCAGCACACGGCAACCGGCCGGTGATCCCTCGGGTTCACTCCTGGGTCTCCTCGGTGCGCAGCTGGCCGAGCCCGCTCCAGCGCGGATCGACCTGCTCGGGATGGGAGTGCTCGGGATCGTCGTTGAGCCTCGCCCCGCAGACCGGGCACAGCCCGGCGCAGTCGGGACGGCACAGCGGGGTGAAGGGCAGGTCCAGCACGATGGCATCGCGCAGCGCCGGCTCCAGGTCGAGCAGTTCCCCGTCGAGGAAGAGCTCGTCGTCCTCGGCGTCGCGGCCCGGATAGTTGTAGAGCTCGGTGATCTCGTAGCGGCCGTGCTCGTGGACGGGTGCCAGGCAGCGCGCGCACTCGCCCTCCAGCGGGGCCTCGACCCGTCCGGTCACCAGAACGCCCTCGACGACTGCCTCGAGGGTGAGGTCGAGGCTGATCTCGGCGTCCTGCGGCACCCCGATCAGCTGGACGCGCAGGTCGGCCGGTGCGGGCACGGTGCGCTGCACGGCCTTGATGGAGCCGGGGCTTCGGGTCAGCTCGTGCGTGTCGACGACCAGCGGTTGACGGGCGTCCGGATGGCTACTCACGCCAGACAGCTTAGGTTGCCCGCCAAGGGCAGGCATCCGGATCGGTCCGGGACGCCCGGTATCAGTAGCCGATCTTGGCGCGGACCGCGGCGTTGGTGCGCTCGGTGACGAAGGGGCTGATGTCGCCGTGGTTGGCGGCCACCTCGCGCAGCATCGTGGAGGAGATCGTGCCGTACTCGCGTCCGGCCGGCAGCAGCACGGTCTCGATGCCGGACAGGATCCGGTTGAGCTGACCCATCTGCAGCTCGTAGTCGAAGTCGGACCCGAAGCGCACTCCCTTGACGATCACCGAGGCGCCGTGCTGCAGGCAGAAGTCGGTGAGCAGACCGTCGATCGGCTCCACGCTCACACCGTCGAGGTGGTGCACCGCGTCGCGCGCCAGGTCGAGCCGCTCGTCGAAGTCGAAGAGATAGTTCTTCGTGGAATTGCGCCCGACGGCGACGATGACCTCGTGGAAGATGCTGTGGGCACGCCCGATGATGTCCAGATGACCTCGGGTGATCGGGTCGAATGAGCCGGGGCAGACGGCTCGGACCGGTTCAGACATCATGCTCGCTCTCGCGGTCGGCAGAAGTACAGGCAGCTCTCACCGTAGCGGCGCGACCACCCCAGGGTCAGCGCGGACGGCCATTGTGGTTCGGCGCTGCGCGCGTCGCGTTCGACGACGACCAGCCCGTCAGGGGCGATGAAGCCATGGGTGGCGGCCCTGTCCAGGAGTCCGGCCAGCTCCTCGTTCGCCATGACGTAGGGCGGGTCGAGCAGCAGGACGTCGAAGGGGCGTCCGGCTGGACGGTCCAGGTAGGACCCGACCGAGGACACGACGACCCGGCCGTCCAGCCCGGCGGTCGCCCGGTTCCGCTCGATCACCGCGCAGGCAGCCCGGTCGCGTTCCACCCACACCACCCGCCGGGCGCCGCGGCTGGCGGCCTCCAGGCCGAGTGCCCCCGAGCCGGCGAACAGGTCGAGCACGTCCACCTCGTGCAGTTGCTCCGAGGCCGGGCCCGCAGCGCCGCCCGTCCACGTCGCCAGCGCGGCGAACAGGGCCTCGCGCACCCGGTCGGTGGTGGGGCGGGTCGTGGCGCCGCGCGGCGTCGTCAGGCGTACGCCCCCGGCCTGCCCTGCAATGATCCTTGCCACGGCCACAAGGCTAGCGGGGCCCCGGCACCGCGGCGTACGCCGTGTTGTCGGCGCGTCCGGCCGGCGCTCCTGACATTGCCCACGGCGCTGCGGTTAGATGAACCCATGGCTGAATCAACGAGTCCGGTTTCCGAGATCCCCGACGACAGCTCCTGGGGATATCTGGCCAGCGTCGAGGTCGGGCGCATTGCCGTGTCCACCGGCGACCTGCCGGAGATCTTCCCGATCAACTTCTGCCTCGACGGCGAGAGCATCGTCTTCCGGAGTGCCCCCGGCACGAAGCTCGAGACGCTGGCGCTCAACGGCCACGTCGTCTTCGAGGCCGACGGCTGGAACGACGAGGGCGGCTGGAGCGTCATCGTGAAGGGCATCGGCGCCCTCATCACCGACGAGGAGGAGCTCGCCCGGGTCAGGCGCGCTCCCCTGCTGCCCTGGGTGCCGACGGTGAAGAAGAACTGGGTGCGCATCACCCCGAGCAAGATCAGCGGGCGCGCCTTCTTCTTCGGCCCCGAGCCCGCGCAGGACTGAGCCGCGGCGGCCCCGGGCGCGCTCAGTCGCGTTCGAGCCAGTCCGCGGCGCTGCGTTCCCGGACGGCTGTGACCATGTCCACCAGGCCGTCGTCGCTGACGGCTTCCGCCGTGGAGCACAGCTGCTCGGCATGGACCTTGGCGCGTTCGATGACATCGGCGTCGTCGAGCACCCTCAGCAGGCGCAATGTGGTGCGTCCGCCGGACTGCTCGGCGCCCAGGACGTCGCCCTCGCGGCGCTGGGCAAGATCGAGCTCGGCCAGTTCGAATCCGTCGGTGCTCGACTCCAGGGCGGCGAGCCGGGCTGCGGCGTCACTGCGCGGGTCGGCGCCACTCACCAGCAGGCAGATCGCCGGCTGACCGCCCCGTCCGATCCGGCCACGCAGCTGGTGGAGCTGTGAGACACCGAATCGATCGGCGTCGAGGACGACCATCGCGCTGGCACCGGGAATGTCCACGCCCACCTCGACGACGCTCGTGGCGACGAGTACCTGGGGCGATCCCTTGGCGAAGCCGGCCATCACCTCGTGCTTGGCCGAGGCGCTCAGCCGTCCGTGCAGGAGGCCGACGTCGATGCCGGCGAACTCGTGGCTGCGCAGCCGCTCGAAGACCTCCTCGGCGCTGGCCGCCGAATTGTCGCCGGAATCGCCGATCTCGTCCTTGGGACCGATCCGCGGGCAGATGACGAAGCCCTGGTGCCCGGCCTCGACCTCCTCGCGCAGGCGCTGCCAGACCCTTCGCATCCACCCGGGGTGCACCGCGGTGAGGACAGCCGAGGTCTGGATCCGGCCCCTGCCGTTGGGCAGCTCCCTGAGGGTGGAGACCTCGAGATCGCCGAAGACCGTCATCGCCACCGACCTGGGGATCGGCGTGGCGGTGAGCACGAGCTCGTGTGGGCGCCGCTCGGCCCGGTCGGCGAGCACCGCCCGCTGCTCCACGCCGAAACGGTGCTGCTCGTCAATGACGAGCAGGGCGAGATCGGCGAAGTGAACTCCGGCGCCGAAGAGTGCGTGGGTGCCCACCACCAGCCCTGATGCACCCGACGCGATGTCTGCCAGGGCCTTGGTTCGCGCCGCACCGGTGACCGATCCGGTGAGCAGCGTCAGCCCGGTGGCGTGCTCGGGGGAGCCCAGCGTGCCCGGCTCGGCGAACGGGCCCAACAGTGCCCTGATGGACGCCTCGTGCTGCTCGGCCAGGACCTCGGTGGGAGCGATGAGGACCGCCTGGTGACCGGCGTCGACGGCCGCGAGCATGGCGCGCAGGGCCACGACGGTCTTGCCGGAGCCGACCTCGCCCTGCAGCAGACGCTGCATGGGCCGGTTCCTGGCCATGTCGGACGCGATCTCGGCGCAGACTGCGCGCTGGCCGTCGGTGAGGCGGAACGGCAATCGGGCGTCGACCCCGTCGAGCAGTCCTCCGGGACGCGGGCTGATCGGCTCGGCAGCCTGCCGGTCGGCGTCGAATCGTCTCAGCGCCATGGTGAGCTGGAGCGACAGCGCCTCGTCGAACTTGAGACGGCGCATGCCCCTGGCGACGTCGTCCAGGTCGGACGGACGATGCACCTGCTGGAATGCCTGCCACAGCTCCGGGAGCTCCTCCGCCGCGCGGATCTCGGCGGGCAGGGGGTCGCCCATGCCCTTGAGCAGGTCGAGGCCGATGCCCACGCACTCGGCTATCTGCCAGGTGGGTAGGCCGGCGCGAGCCGGGTAGACACCGATCACCGGAGAGGTGCTCACGACCCGGGCGATCTGGCTGCGCTCCTCGTTCGCACGCCCGACGATGCGGCCGTCTGCGTCGAGCATGACGAAGGTCGGATGGGTCATCTGCAGGTGGCCGCGGAATTCCCCGATGCGCCCGACGAAGATCCCGTGATCGCCCGTGCCGAGCTGCCGCAGCCAGTACTCGACGACGTTCTTGCGCCCGAAGAAGGTCAGATTGAGGAAGCCCCGACCGTCGGTGAGGCTTGCCTCGAGCCGCCAGCGGTTCTGGTCGCCGCGGATGGGCTCGGCGCCCCGTTCGGCGACCTCGGCCACGACCGCGGCCCGCTCCCCCGGCACCAGGGCGCCCAGGTCACTGCGTTCGGTGCCCTGCAGATGGTCCCGGGGCGTGTAGTGCATGAGGTCGTCGAGGGTGTGCAGGTTCACGGCGGCCAGTGCCTTGGCGGTCTTGGCACCGAAGACCTCGGCCAGCCCGGTGGACAGGCGCCGAAAGGCCTCGGTGCGATAGGGGCTCACCCGCGCGGCGCCGCCCCGCCCCCCGCCGCGACGCGCAGAAGCACCCTCGCGCGCTGGGGCACCGGCACCCGTCCGCACTGTCCGCTCAGCCACATCGTGAGCCTAGCCACGCGATGTGACGTTTCCCGGAGGTCTTTGACCCGTGGCCGCCGGCAGCAGCCGGCTCGGCCGATCGACCGGAAGGGTGTGTGACTCATCGGGAATCGACCGGACCCCGTGCCGAAAGTGACCGAAGTCTGTCCATTGCGCCCCGGCGATGCGCTGATCGCCGACTTGCGGCAGTTTCGGCACGCTGGTCCGGAGTGACCGGCACGGCTCACGCCTGTCCACGAGCCCTCGGCGTCGTCCGTGGGACACTCGCCGCCACCGTGCACCAGGTGGTGGATGCCTTCGGCACCACCTTCTGGTGGATCTTCGCGCTCAGCCTGGTCCCGCTGGTGCTGGCGGTCTTCCTGCCCGGACAACGCCGTGGCAGGCCGGCGGCCGGGGCGACCGCTCCCGCCGGCGACGGAGAACGGGAGGGATGAGCACCGGCGGACATAGGCTCGGGAGCATGGCAATCCGTCGGATGGACCATGTGGGCGTCGTCGTCGACGACATGGAGGCCGCGGTCGGCTTCTTCTGCCTGCTCGGCATGGAGGTGGAGGGGCGCGCCCCCGTCGCTGGGCCGTGGGTGGACCGGGTGAGCGGGCTCGAGGGAGCCTGCGTCGACATCACCATGATGCGCACCCCGGACGGCCACGGCCGGATCGAGCTGACGGCATTCCGCACGCCCCCGCCGATCAGGCCCGAGCCGGCACAGGCCCCATCGAACACGCTCGGTCTGCGGAGCGTGATGTTCGCCGTCGAGGACATCGATGACGTCGTCGCCCGGCTGCGCGAACACGGTGCCGAGCTCATCGGCACGCTGGAGCGCTACGAGGACAACTACCGGCTGTGCTACGTGCGTGGCCCCGCGGGCATCATCGTCGCGCTGGCCGAGGAGCTTGGCTGAGTTCCGTCGCGGGGATGACGAAGGCCCGTCCACCATCGAACTGGTGGACGGGCCTTCTCAGTGCTTCATGATCCCGCACGCATCGCCGGGATCGCCGGACGCCATGCGCCCGGGGCACCGGTCAGCGGCTGACCTTTCCTGCCTTCAGGCAGGAAACGCACACATTGACGCGCTTGGGCGTGCCGTTGACGACGGCGTGGACGCGCTGGATGTTCGGATCCCAGCGCCGGTTCGTCTTCTTCTTCGACCACGGCACGTTGTGCCCGAAGCCGGGACCCTTGCCGCAGATCTCGCACACGGCTGCCATGGCGACTCCTTGACTCTTCGTGAATCTGCTGATTCTTGATGACTGTGACGGCGCCCAGAGGACGCAACCGGGCAAGTTTATCGTCTCGGACCCCGCCCCGCAAAATCTGCGGGCACCCGCCGGGACCGGGACTGTCCCCGGACTCAGACCGAGATGACGACCGGGACGATCATCGGGCGGCGCCGGTAGGTCGAGTTGACCCACTGCCCCAACACCCTCCGCTCGATCTGCTGGAGCCGGTGGACGTCGTCGACGCCCTCCCCCAGCGCCTGGCCGAGCGCATCCTTGACCCGCTCGGTGACCTCGTCGAAGATCGTCGGGTCCTCGAGGAATCCGCGGGCCGAGACATCGGGCCCGGCCACCACGGTGCCCGAGCGCAGGTCGACCGCGCTGACCACCGAGATGAAGCCCTCCTCGCCGAGGATCCGCCGATCGGTGAGACTGGTCTCGGAGACATCTCCCACCGTCGAGCCGTCCACGAAGATGTAGGACGCATCGACCCGGCCGACGATCTTCGCCACTCCGGCGCGCAGGTCGACGACGTCGCCGTCCTGGGCGACGATGGCCTGCTCGCGCGGGACCCCGGTGGAGACGGCCAGATCCGCATTCGCCACCAGGTGGCGCGGCTCGCCGTGGATCGGCATGGCATTGCGCGGCTGGACGATGTTGTAGACGTAGAGCAGCTCGCCGCTGCTGGAGTGCCCCGAGACGTGCACGAAGGCATTGCCCCGGTGCACCACCTTGGCGCCGATCCTGGTGAGCGAGTTGACCACCCGGTAGACCGAGTTCTCGTTGCCCGGGATGAGCGAGGAGGCGAACAGCACGGTGTCGCCGGGCACGACCGAGATGGCCGGGTGCTCCCGGTTGGCGATCCGGGAGAGTGCCGCGAGCGGTTCCCCCTGGGATCCCGTGCAGATGATGACGACCTTCTCGGGCGGGAAGTCCGCGAGTTTCGACAATTCGATGAGCGTGTTGCCGGGCACCGTGAGATAGCCCAGTTCCCGTGCCACGCCCATGTTGCGCAGCATCGAGCGTCCGACGTAGCAGACCTTGCGATCGTGCTTGACGGCCAGGTTGAGGATCTGCTGGACCCGGTGCACGTGCGAGGAGAAGCAGGCGACGACGATCTTCTGCCGGGACTCGGCGAAGACCCGCTCCAGGGCGGGCAGGATGTTGCGTTCCAGGGGAGTGAAACCGGGCACCTCGGCATTCGTGGAGTCGGCCATCAGGAGGTCAACGCCCTCCTCGCCCACCCGCGCGAAGCCTCTGAGATCGGTGATCCGGTGGTCGAGCGGAAGCTGATCCATCTTGAAGTCGCCGGTGTGCAGGACCGTGCCGGCACTGGTGCGGATGCACACCGCCAGGGCGTCGGGGATCGAGTGGGTCACCGCGAAGAACTCGAGGTCGAAGCCGTCGAGGGTGACCCTGTCGCCCTCGCGCACGGTGTGCAGCATGGCATCGCGGAGCCGGTGCTCGCGCAGCTTGCCCTCCACCAGCGCCAGGGTGAGTTTGCTGCCGTACAGCGGGATGTCCACCCGCTGGCGCAGCAGATAGGGGATCGCCCCGATGTGATCCTCGTGACCGTGGGTCAGCACCAGGCCGACGACATCGTCGAGCCGATCGCTGAGATAGTCCAGGCCCGGGAGGATGAGGTCGACTCCGGGCTGGTTGTCCTCGGGGAACAACACTCCGCAGTCGACGAGCAGGAGCTTCCCGTTGAGCTCGAAGCAGGTCATGTTTCGCCCGACATCGCCCAGTCCGCCCAGCGGAATGATCCGCAGGGTGTTCGACTTGAGCTTCGGTGGGGTCTTGAGTCCGTCAAGTGGCACAGCACAACCCTAGCTGCCCGTCCTTGGGATCGCCCGGAGCAGCGCCGCGCCCCACTACTCTTGCCCGGGTGAGCACCCAGCCGAATCCCGAGGGCGGCTTCGTCCGTCTGGCTCTTCCCGCCGAGGCCTCCCGGGTCGCCGAGCTGCAGCGGGACGCCTGGCAGGCCCGCGGAGTGGCCGGCTCCCTGCCGGACCCCGACGAGGCCACGTCCCTGTGGACCACGGCCATCCTCCGGCCGCCGCTGGCGAGCTACCGGGTGCTGGTGGCGCTGGACGCCTCGAAGACGGTGCTCACCGGTTTCGCGGCGCTGGGACCCAGCGACGACCCGGACGCCGAGCCGCGTGACGCGATGGTCGGCGAGTTCGCCGTCGCGGCCGGGCACCGCCGCGAGGGACACGGCTCCCGGCTGCTCCAAGCCCTGGTCGACACCCTGCGGGCCGACGGCTTCGAACGCGTGACCTGGTGGCTGGCGAGTACCGACGACACGCTGCGCGCCTTCCTGCTCGGCGCGGGCTGGGCCCCCGACGGGGCCCACCGGGAGATCGGCACCGAGGACGGCAGCCTGCGTCTCAAGCAGACCAGGATGCACACGGGGATCGCCTGAGCCGAGGAGCAGCGCTCCCCCGCCCGGACGATCCCCGGACCGTGCTCCTCCAGCTCAGAAGCGCGGGATGTTGCGCATGTTCGAGGTCGCCATGCTCACGGCCTCGCCTGCGCCACGGTTGAGCACGATCTTGCTCATTGCCGTCGCGAAGCCGATGAGCATCTCGCCCTTGATCGTGGGCGGCAGGCTCAGTGCATTGGGATCGGTGATGAACTCGACCAGTGCCGGGCCGTCCGCCGCCAGCGCCTCGGTGACCGCACCGCGCACCCGGCTGGGATCCTCGACGCGCTCCGCGTGGAAGTCCATGGCCGCGGCCACGCCGGCGTAGTTGACATCGTGGACATCGGTGCCGAAGTCTGGCAGACCGGCGACCAGCATCTCGAGCTTCACCATGCCCAGCGTCGAGTTGTTGAAGACCATGACCTTGATCGGCAGGTTGTGCATCCGTGCCGTGACCAGCTCGCCGAGCAGCATCGACAGGCCGCCGTCGCCGCTGACCGAGATCACCTGGCGGTCGGGCTGGGAGGCCTGGGCGCCGATGGCCATCGGAAGGGCATTGGCCATCGAACCGTGCAGGAACGAGCCGATCAGCCGGCGGGTGCCCAGCGGATCGATGTAGCGGGCGGTCCAGACATTGCACATGCCGGTGTCGGCGGTGAAGACGGCATCCTTGTCGGCCACCTCGTTGAGCACGTGGGCGACGAACTCGGGGTGGATGGGCTTCAGGTTCTCGGCCTTGCGGGTGTAGGCACCCACCGGGGCCTTCATGATCTTGGCGTGGCGCTTGACCGTCGCCTGCAGGAAGTGGTCGTCGCGGCCCTTCTCGATCTTCGGTGTCAGGGCGGTGACCAGCGCCTTCACGTCCGCCTGGATCGGGAAGCTGACATCGGTGCGCCGGCCCAGCTTCTCGGGCGAGTGGTCCACCTGGACGGTGAGGGTGTCGGGCAGGAACTGGTTGTAGGGGAAGTCCGTGCCGAGCAGCAGGAGCACGTCCGCATCGTTCATGCCCTCGGCCGCGGCGCCGTAGCCGAGCAGGCCGGTCATGCCGACGTCGAAGGGATTGTCGTACTGGATGAAGTCCTTGCCGCGCAGACTGTGGCCGATCGGGGCCTTGAGCTTGTCGGCCAGGGCGATGACCTCGTCGTGAGCACCCTGGACGCCGTAGCCGGCGAAGATCGCGACCTTCTTGGCCTTGTTGAGCAGGGTGGCGAGGTTCTCCACGTCCTCGGGATCAGGCGTCAGCACGGGATGGCGGGCCTCGCGGTAGACCGGCGTGGGAGCGCTGGCCTGCTTGTCGGAGATGTCACCGGGGATGGTGAGCACCGAGACGCCGCTGAGGGTGACGGCATGACGGATCGCGGAGTTGACCACGCGCGGCGCTTGCGTCGGGTCGGAGATCATCTCGCTGTAGACCGAACACTCGGTGAAGAGCCGATCGGGGTGGGTCTCCTGGAAATAGCTCGCGCCGATCTGCACGCTGGGGATGTGCGAGGCGATCGCCAGCACCGGGGCACCCGAGCGCTGGGCGTCGTACAGGCCGTTGATGAGGTGCAGATTGCCCGGCCCGCAGGAACCGGCGCAGACCGCCAGCTTGCCGGTCAGCTGCGCGTCGGCCGATGCCGCGAAGGCCGCGGCCTCCTCGTGACGCACGTGCACCCAGTCGATACCGCCCTTGGTCGAGCCGCCCGTCTTGCGCACCGCGTCGACGACCGGGTTCAGTGAATCACCCACGATTCCGTAGATCCGGGTGACCCCGGCGTCGACAAGCTGTTGGACGAGTTGTTCGGCTACATTCATGGGTTTCTCCTGGCCGCGGATTGTGAGGACGATCGTCTCGCTCGTCGGCGAGACCGACCGTACAACCACACCGGGACGGCCGGTATTCCGGACGAGCGGCCCACGCACCCCAGCGGCCCTGCACCACAGTGGCCACCGCCTCCCCCGACCGCCGGGGCCGCAGGACGGCTCAGCGCAGCTGCGAGAGCTGGAGGTGGCCGGCGTGCACCCGGACGGTGGCACCCCGGGAGTCCACCGAGACACCTGAGTAACTGATTCCCTCGGGCAGCGCGGGGAGCACCAGCCGGGACTTCAGACGTGCCGCGGCGCCGCTGACGATCTCGGAGGGCACCTGGACCCCCGCCAGCTGCGCGCTGGGATCCACCAGGGAGAGCTGGCCGCTGGGGTCGCTGAGGGTCAGGGCGGCGACGATACTGGCCTGCACCTGGGTGCCGAAGACACTGAAACTGGTGACGGCGCCCACCCGGTTGTCGCCGGCCAGCGACAGCTGGACTCCGGTGAGCCGGCTCAGCGTCGCCCAGTCGATGACCACCGAGGCATCGGCCGAGCTCACGGAAGCTGACGAGGGTGCGCGCATCGGCGTCAGCCCACGCACCCGGATCTGCGCCGACTGCACGGCGACCTCACGGCTGCCTGACCGCAGCGTCGTCGGGCCGACCGAGAGATCGGCGGTACCGATCCGGTCGCGCGCCAGTGAGAGGAGGAAGGGCCAGTCCCTGATCTTGACGCCGACCGGGTCCTGGGTGCCGAGCTGGGCGCTGACCTGCCCGGAGAACTGCGTCTGTGCCCTCGACCTCACGACCTGGTCCACCGCCAGGAGGGCGATGAGACAGACGACCACCAGCACCAGCAGCGCGCGCACGGCGCGACGCGGGGATCTGCGCGACATCGGTTCAGGCGAGTCCGAGGATCTCGTCCATCCCCACGGTGAGGCCCGCCCGGCCCGGCACCGCGCGGACCGCGGCCAGCACACCCGGCATGAAGGAGACCCGGTCGAAGGAGTCGTCGCGGATGGTGAGGGTCTCACCGCTGGTGCCCAGCAGCACCTCCTGGTGGGCGACGAGCCCCTGCAGGCGCACCGAGTGGATGTGCACGCCGTCGACCTGCGCGCCGCGCGCGCCGTCCAGGGCGTGCTCGGTGGCGTCGGGCATCGGCGCGCAGCCGGCCTGCTCACGGGCTGCGGCGATCCGCTGGGCAGTGCTCGCGGCGGTGCCGGAGGGCGCGTCGAGCTTGCGCGGATGGTGGAGCTCGACGATCTCCACCGAGTCGAAGAAGGGAGCCGCCTTGGCCGCGAAGGCCATCATCAGCACCGCGCCGATGGAGAAGTTGGAGGCGATGACGACACCGACGCCGGGAGCGGCGTCGAGCCAGCCGCGCACCCGGTCGAGACGCTCGTCGGTGAAGCCGGTGGTGCCCACGACCGCATGGACGCCGTGGTCGATGCACCAGTGGATGTTGTCCATCACGGCGGACGGCTGGGTGAAGTCGACCATCACCTCGGCCTCTTCGGCCGGCGAACGGTCATCGTCCAGGCCGAGGCGCGCCACCAGTTCCAGGTCCTCAGCACCCTGCACCGCCTCACAGACGGTGCCTCCCATCCGACCGCTGGCCCCGAAGACCCCTACCTTCACGTTTCCCCCTCGTCACGGAACGGGCAGTTGCCCGGCCCCCGCCAGATTACTCGGACGCAGCCCGGGGCCACGCCACCAGGACACACTGCGGGCCGGGCACCAACTGGCGCCCGGCCCGCAGTGTGACGGATCAGTACCCTCAGGCCTTGACCTCGGCCTGCTCGGTCTCGAGCACCGGGGCGAGCGAGAGCTTGCCGCGGTCGTCGACGTCGCTGATCTCGACCTGGAGCTTCTGCCCCACCGAGAGCACGTCCTCGACGTTCTCGACCCGCTTGCCCTCGTTGAGCCCGCGCAGCTTGCTGATGTGCAGCAGGCCGTCCTTGCCGGGGAGCAGCGAGATGAAGGCGCCGAAGCTGGTGAGCTTGACGACGGTGCCGAGGTAACGCTCGCCCTTCTCCGGCATCGTCGGGTTGGCGATCCCGTTGATGATCCCGCGAGCCGCCTCGGCGGCCTCACCGGTGTCGGCACCCACGTAGATGGTGCCGTCCTCCTCGATGGAGATGTTGGCGCCGGTGTCGTCCTGGATCTGGTTGATCACCTTGCCCTTGGGCCCGATCACCTCGCCGATCTTGTCGGTGGGGATGTGCACGGTGAGGATGCGCGGCGCGAAGGGGCTCATCTCGTCAGGGGTGTCGATGGCGTCGTGGATGACCCCGAGGATGGTGTGGCGGGCGTCGCGTGCCTGGAGCAGGGCGCCGGCCAGCACATCTGCGGGAATGCCGTCGAGCTTGGTGTCGAGCTGCAGGGCGGTCACGAACTCGCTGGTCCCGGCCACCTTGAAGTCCATGTCACCGAGCGCGTCCTCGGCACCGAGAATGTCGGTGAGCGCCAGGTACTTGGTCGCACCGCTCTCGTCGGTCTCGGACATCAGGCCCATGGCGATGCCGGCGACCGGCGCCTTGAGCGGGACACCGGCGTTGAGCAGGGCGAGCGTGGAGGCGCAGACCGAACCCATCGAGGTGGATCCGTTTGAGCCGACTGCCTCGCTGACCTCGCGGATCGCGTAGGGGAACTCCTCGCGGGTGGGCAGCACGGGGACGATGGCCCGCTCGGCGAGAGCACCGTGACCGACCTCGCGACGCTTCGGGGAGCCGATCCGGCCGGTCTCACCGGTGGAGTACGGCGGCATCTCGTACTGGTGCATGTAGCGCTTGGTCTTGGTGGAACCGAGCGTGTCGAGCTTCTGCTCCATGTCGAGCATGTTGAGCGTCGTGATGCCCAGCACCTGGGTCTCGCCGCGCTGGAACAGGCCCGAGCCGTGCACGCGCGGGATCACGCCGACCTCGCTGGACAGCGCCCGGATGTCCTTGGGCCCGCGTCCGTCGATGCGGATGCCCTCGCGGAGCACGCGGGTGCGCACGATCTTCTTCTCCAAGGCCTTGAAGGCACCCGAGATCTCGCCCTCGCGACCCTCGAAACGCTCCTCGGCGACCATCTCGTCGCGGATGGCGTGCTTCAGCTCGCTCTCCGCCTCCTGGCGCTCGAGCTTCGCCGCGATCTGCTCGATCTTGTCGAGCTTCTCGGTGCCCAGCTCGCTCACCTTCGCCCAGACGTCCTCCTCGTACTCCTTGAAGACCGGGAAGTCGTAGGTCTCCTTGTTCACCTGGGCGGCGAGCTCGGCCTGGGCGTCACACAGTGTCTTGATGAAGGGCTTGGCCGCCTCGATGCCTCCGGCCACGACCTCCTCGGTCGGGGCGGTGCGTCCGGCGCGGACGAGCTCCCAGGTGGCCTCGGTGCTGCCTGCCTCGACCATCATGATCGCGACGTCCCCGCTGGTCAGGACACGACCGGCGACGACCATCGAGAAGGTGGCCTCGGCCTCCTGCTCGACGGTGGGGAAGCTGATCCACTGGTCGCCGATCAGGCTGACCCGCACCGCGCCGACCGGGCCGCTGAACGGCAGGCCGGAGATCTGGGTGGACATCGACGCCGCATTGATGGCGACGACGTCGTACTCGACCTGCGGGTTGAGTGCCAGGACGGTGACGACGACCTGCACCTCGTTGCGCAGCCCCTTGCGGAAGGCCGGGCGCAGCGGGCGGTCGATGAGCCGACAGGCGAGGATGGCGCTCTCGCCCGGGCGACCTTCGCGGCGGAAGAAGGAGCCGGGGATCCGCCCTGCGGCATACATCTTCTCGTCGACGTCGACGGTCAGCGGGAAGAAGTCGATCGCCTCGCGGGGCTTCTTCTGCGCGGTCGTCGCCGACAGCAGCATGGTGTCACCGTCGAGGTAGACGGCAGCGGAGCCGTCGGCCTGGCGGGCGAGTTTTCCGGTCTCGAAACGGATGATGTGCTTTCCGAACGAGCCATTGTCAAGAATGGCCTCGGAATACTTGAGGTCTGGTCCCTCCATGGGATTCCTTTCGTGAGGGAATCGCCTCTGGCACGGACGCCCGCAGAACCGGTCTTCGATCGAGGTCAGCGGGCAATTCCCGCAAACCACCACCGAGGACCGAGGCCTGAGCTGGCGTTCATGACGGCGGCGTCTGAACAGTGTGCCTGGCGGCACACCCGGTCAAGCCTAACCGAGGTGTGCCCGAAAACCCACGTGGCGCCCCTCGCAGGGAGCGCCGGGCGGGTCGTCCACGTCGGTCCGTGCTCCGATGAGCACGCCCTTGGATGCACGGCGCGGGCCGCTCCGCACTGGAACGACCCGCACCGGATGATGAACTGTGCGCTCAGCGACGCAGGCCGAGACGGCTCACCAGCGCGCGGTAGTGGTCGATGTCTTCCTTGGCCACGTAGTTGAGCAGGCGGCGGCGCTGGCCGACCATGAGCAGCAGGCCACGGCGGCTGTGGTGATCGCCCTTGTGTGCCTTGAGGTGCTCGGTCAGGTGAGCAATGCGCTTGGTCAGCAGCGCGATCTGGACGTCCGGGGAACCCGTGTCTCCCGGGTGCGTCGCATAGTCTTCGATGGTCTTCTTCTTGTCGGCGGCGTCCATGAGGTCGCTCCCCTTTCCGTTCCCGCTGCGCGGCGCTGCCCCGCCCTGGATGTGGGCAGCTCTTGGATTTCCGCGGCCGATCGACGGCAACTTGGCGATTCTATCAGCAGCCCGGCACGTGCTGCGAATCAGCGAGCACGACCCGGGTCTCCTCGACATCGCGGTCCATCTGCGCAATGAGCTCCTGCGCCCCCGAGAAGCGCAGCTGGCCACGGAGCTGGCGGACGAAGTCGACGCCGATCCGCACCCCGTACAGCTGCAGATCGGTGCGGTCGAGAACATAGGACTCGACCCTGCGCTCCACACCGTCGAAGGTGGGATTGGTGCCCACGCTCACCGCGGCGGGCAGCGGCTGCTGGTCGGCGCCCTCGAGCACCGTCAGCCAGCCTGCGTAGACGCCGTCCGCGGGGCAGGCGAGATCGTGCGAGACGGGCAGGTTCGCGGTGGGGAAGCCCAGGGAACGGCCACGCTGGTCACCGAGCATCACGACGCCGCTGAGCCGGAACCAGCGTCCCAGGTGCCGGGCGGCGGTGACCACGTCGCCCTGCTCGAGCTCCGTCCGGATGAAGCTCGAGGAGCTCTTGCGGTCGCCGACCTCGACGAGATCGAGATCGACCACCGGGATGGACTCGCCGAACAGCTCGCGCAGGGTCCCGGGATTGCCCCGCGCCCCGCGCCCGAAGGTGAAGTTCGAGCCGACCACCACGGCCGCCGGGTCGAGCGGTCGCAGCACCGTGTCGGCGAAGTGCGCCGGGGACCAGGCAGTCACCTCGCGGTTGAACTGCACGACGCGCACCTGGTCGGCCCCGTAGCGTTTGAGCAGGGCGATGCGCTCCTCCAGCGTGCTGAGCAGCCTGGGCGCGCGGTCCGGTGCGAGCACGGTCATCGGATGGGGCCACAGGGTGACCGCGATGACCGGCAGGGCGGCTCCGCCGTGGGCCAGCTCCCCGGCCAGCTCGCCGGCCTTCGCCAGGAGCACCTGGTGACCCCGGTGCACCCCGTCGAAATTGCCGATGACTACCACTGATCGCGGCATCGTGTTCCTCCCTGCGCGTTGGCGCAGTGAAGTCTATCCTCCGGCGCGAGCACGCCCGGAGCACTCGGGGCACAGCCGCACCCAGCCGGGGCAGGCCGCTCGCCTCCACGACGAACGGCCTGCCCGCACGATGGCGGACAGGCCGTTGGATTCCTCGCAGGTGGGCCGGGGCTCACTCCACGACGTCGTCGTCCACCCAGTTGAAGGTCTTGGTCACGGCCTTCTTCCAGTTGCGGAACAGCCGGTTGCGCGCGCCATTGTCCATGGCCGGCTCCCAGCGCTTGTCCTCCGCCCAGTTGTCGATGACGTCCTGCTCGCCCCGCCAGTAGCCCACCGCGATGCCGGCCGCATAGGCGGCACCCAGCGCAGTGGTCTCGGCGACCTTCGGACGCACGACGGGCACGCCGACCTGGTCGGCCTGGAACTGCATGAGCAGTTCGTTGGAGGTCATGCCGCCGTCGACCTTCAGCTGGGTCAGCTCCACGCCGGAATCGGCCTTCATCGCCTCAAGCACCTCACGGGTCTGGTAGGCGGTGGACTCCAGGACGGCCCGCGCGATGTGACCGCGATTGACATAGCGGGTCAGACCGACCAGGGCGCCACGGGCGTCGGGACGCCAGTAGGGCGCGAAGAGACCGGAGAAGGCGGGCACGAAGTAGGCACCGCCGTTGTCCTCCACCGACGCGGCGAGAGCCTCGGACTCCGGTGCGGAGTCGAACATCCGCAGGTTGTCGCGCAGCCACTGGACGAGCGATCCGGCCACGGCGATGGAGCCCTCCAGGGCGTACACCGTCGGCTGGTCGCCGATCTTGTAGCAGACGGTGGTGAGCAGCCCGTTCTTGCTCGGGATGGGTTCGGTGCCGGTGTTCTGCAGCATGAAGCAGCCGGTGCCGTAGGTGTTCTTCGCCATGCCCTTCTCGAAACAGGCCTGGCCGAAGGTGGCTGCCTGCTGGTCACCGAGGATGCCGGTGATCGGGGTGTCGACGAGCAGGCCGTTCTTGCGACCATAGCCGTACAGCTCGGAGCTGGAACGGATCTCGGGCAGCATCGACCTGGGAACGCCGATGGCCTCGGTCAGCCGGTCGTCCCACTCCATGCTCGCGATGTTCATGAGCATCGTCCGCGAGGCATTGGTCACATCGGTGATGTGCACCCCGCCCTCGGTACCTCCGGTGAGGTTCCACAGCACCCAGCTGTCCATGGTGCCCATGGCGAGCCGGCCGGCCTCCGCCTTCTCGCGTGCCCCCTCGACGTTGTCGAGGATCCAGCGCACCTTCGGGCCGGAGAAGTAGGTGGCCAGGGGCAGCCCGCAGATGTCCTTGAAGCGATCGGTCCCCTTGTCGCTGCCCGCGGCGAGGTCGTCGCAGATCTTCTGGGTGCGGGTGTCCTGCCAGACGATTGCGTTGTAGACCGGCTTGCCGGTCTCGCGGTCCCACACGACGGCGGTCTCGCGCTGGTTGGTGATGCCGACGGCGGCGAGCTGGTGGCGGTTGATCGAGGCCTTGGACAGTGCCTGGCCGACGACGGCACGCACTGCGTCCCATACCTCGACCGGATCGTGCTCGACCCAGCCGGCCCTCGGGAAGTGCTGGGTGAACTCCTGTTGCCCGACGGCGACGATCTGACCACCGTGGTCGAAGACGATCGCCCTGGCCGAGGTGGTGCCCTCGTCGATGGCCAGGATGTAGGTGTCGTGGCTGCTCATGTGCATGTACTCCTCAGTGTGTGTCGGATGACGCGCAGGTGCGGGGGCCGCCCGGGCCATGTCCCAAGGACATCGCGTGGCCATGTCCCAAGGACATCGCGTGGCCCGGGTCGCCCCGGGCTCACCAGAAGATCTTGTAGGTCAGACCGGCCAGCACGGCACCGATCAGCGGGCCGGCGATGGGCACCCAGGCATATCCCCAGTCCGAGGAGCCCTTGCCCTTGATCGGCAGGATGGCGTGGACGATCCTCGGCCCGAGATCCCGGGCCGGGTTGATGGCATATCCGGTGGGCCCGCCGAGCGAGTTGCCGATACCCATGACGAGCAGGGTGACACCCAGCGGCCCGATGAGGCTTCCGCTGATCTGCTGGACGCTGTCCGCCGTGGTGATCGTGGCGACATTGGTGTACCCGGAGACCAGCACCCAGATGACCAGCACATAGGTGCCGATGACCTCGGTGAGGGTGTTCCACCCGTAGTGGCGGATCTGCGGACCGGTCGAGAAGGTGCCGAGCTTCAGCGCCGGGTCACAGTCCTCGTCGTAGTGCTGCTTGTAGGCGAGCCAGGCGAGCACGGCACCGGCCATGGCACCGAGAACCTGCGCGACGATGTAGATCGAGATGTTGCCGATGGTTGCCGGGATGCCGGGCGCGAGATCCTTGCCCGCCACGGTCAGGCCGATCGTCACGGCGGGGTTCAGGTGGCCGCCGGTGCGGTATGCGGCGAAGACACCGGTCATCACGCCGATGCCCCAGCCCCAGTCGATCATCTGCCATCCACCGTCATGCCCCTTGGTCTTGGGCAGCAGTGCGTTGGCGACCACCCCGACGCCGAGCACGATCAGCAGCATGGTGCCGAGGAACTCGGAGCCGAATATGGCGGCGGGTGAAACAGTGAGAACAATCATCAGGTCACTCCCTCGTGAAGACAATCCATTCAGTGACACGTCACCGTGCCGTTGCCCAACGGCACGTCCTCGTGCCGTTGTCAGCGAGCTGTGAGGCCCGCGGAACCGGGAGCCAGATGGACCCGGATCACGTTTACGTTCCCACTCCCGCGGGCCGGAGCACGAATCTTCGGGCGCCGATCGGGCCGAAACGCGTCATGTGTGCACGATGTCTGACGTCGGACGAGACATTTGTGCGACTTGTTGTCCTGTCAACCATTCAGTGTTCGAGCAGGATACACTGACGGCCCTTTGAGGATCGCGTGATCCGGGGCTGACCAGCGGTTCTGCACCGCCGGGCGGTCCGCCGGAGGGCCCGGCAGCCGGTCAGGCCAGGACGGCGATCGGGCGGGCCAGCCCGGGCCCGGCGGGCTCGTAGAGCGCGATGAGCTGGCCGGACTCGTCGATGAGGCCTGTCGGGGCGGAGTCCAGCGACATCTCCAGCGGGCGTCCGACGAGCACCTGGGCACGCTGGGCGGAGTCCACCGTGACGACGTCGAAGCTGAGCCGGGCCGCCTGTGCCATGTCCATCAGTCCGGGTGCGCTGTCCCCCAGGACCACCGCGTCGTCGAGTGTGTAGGCGCCGATCCGGGTTCGGCGCAGCGCGGTGAGATGGCCCCCGACACCGAGCCCCGCGCCGAGGTCACGGGCCAGTGCCCGGATGTAGGTGCCCTTCGAGCAGTCGACCTCGACATCCAGGTCGATGAATCCCTCGTGGCGCCGGCTGGAGAGGACGTCGAAACGACTGACGGTCACCGGTCGGGCCGGCAGGTCGACGTCCTCGCCGTTGCGCACGCGCGCATAGGAGCGTCTGCCGTCGATCTTGATCGCCGAGACCGAGCTCGGCACCTGCATGATCTCCCCGCTCAACCCCTCGACTCCGCGCAGGATCTGCTCGTCGTCGACGGCCGAGGCGTCGGTCACGGCGAGCACCTCGCCCTCGGCGTCGTCGGTGAGTGTGCTGGCACCCAGCCGGATCGTCGCCCGGTAACTCTTGTCGTGCAGGGCGAGATGACCGAGCAGCCGGGTGGCGCGATTCACGCCGACGAGCAGGACCCCGGTCGCCATCGGATCGAGGGTGCCGGCATGCCCGACCTTGCGGGTGCCCAACAGGCGGCGGCAACGTGCCACCACCTGGTGGGAGGTGAGTCCGGCCTGCTTGTCGACGACGAGCAGGCCGGACTCACCGAGCTGGGCCGGCTGGCTCACTCGTCCGCGTCGGGGGCCGGCGACGCCGGCTCGTCCGAATCGTCGTCCGACTCCCGCTCGCGCACATAGGGATCCGGCTCCCCCGCATACTGCTCGCCGCGCTGGGCGTCGAGATCGGCGTCCTGGCGACGGGCCCGCACGATGAGCTCCTCCATCTGCTGGGCCGCCTGCTGGGTGGCATCGGGGACGAAGGCAAGGGTCGGCGCGAAGCGCAGGCCCAGCCGCTTGGCGACCGTTGAGCGCAGCAGGCCCTTGGCGGACTCCAGCGCCGCCGCAGTGGCTGCCAGGTCCGCCTCCTCACCCATGACGGTGTAGAAGACCGTTGCCTCCCGTGCATCGCCGGTCAGGCGGACCTCCGTCACGGTGACGAAACCGAGACGCGGATCCTTGATCTTCTGCTGGAGCATCTGCGCGACGATGACCTGGATCTGGTCGCGCAGCTTCGCGATTCGCGGGTTGACCACTACTTGTCCCTTGCCTTCTCGACCATCTCGTAGCTCTCGATCTGGTCACCGACACGGATGTCGGAGTAGTTGGCCAGCGTGAGGCCGCACTCGAAGCCCTCGCGCACCTCGCCGACGTCGTCCTTCTCCCGCCTCAGCGAGGCAATGGTGGACTCGTTCACCACGACACCGTCGCGGATCAGCCGGGCCTTGCCATTGCGGTGGATCGTGCCGTCGAGAACCATGCAGCCGGCGATGTTGCCCACCTTGGAGCTGCGGAAGATCTCGCGGATCTCCGCGGTACCGAGCCGCTTCTCCTCGTAGATCGGCTTGAGCATGCCCTTGAGGGCCGCCTCGATCTCGTCGATCGCGTCGTAGATGACGGTGTAGTAGCGGACGTCGACATTGTTCTGGTCGGCCATCCTGGTGGCCTGCACCGTGGGACGCACGTTGAAGCCGATGATGACGGCGTGCGGATCGCTCGCCGCGGCCAGCGAGACATTCGTCTCGGTGATCGCGCCGACGCCACGGTCGATGACCCGCAGGTCGACCTCGTCGCCCACGTCGATCTTCGACAGCGCGTCCTCCAGAGCCTCGACCGAACCGGCCGAATCGCCCTTGAGGATGAGCAGCAGCTCGCCGGTCTCGCCCTTCTCCATCTGCTCGAAGAGCTCGTCGAGGGTACGACGCCTGCTCGACGCCGCCTGCTGGGCGGCGCGCATCCGGGCCTCGCGCTTCTCGGCGATCTGGCGAGCCATCCGGTCGTCCTCGACGACCAGGAAGTTGTCGCCGGCACCGGGCACGCTCGTCAGGCCGATCACCTGGACAGGCATGGACGGCGGCGCCTCGTCGATCTGCTGACCGTGGTCGTTGACCAGGGCACGCACCCGCCCGTAGGCAGAACCTGCCACGACCGAGTCGCCCTTGTGCAGCGTTCCGCGCTGGACCAGGGCGGTCGCGACCGGGCCGCGGCCCTTGTCCAGGTGCGCCTCGATGGCGACACCCTGGGCAGGCATGTCGGGATTGGCCCGCAGGTCCAGAGCCGCGTCGGCGGTCAGGATGATCGCTGCCAGCAGCTTGTCCAGGCCCTCGTGGGTGACTGCGGAGACGTCGACGAACATCGTGTCGCCGCCGTACTCCTCGGGGACGAGGTCGAACTCGGTGAGCTGACCGCGCACCTTGGTGGGATCTGCGCCCGGCTTGTCGATCTTGTTGACCGCCACGACGATGGGCACGTCTGCTGCCTTCGCGTGGTTCATGGCCTCGATCGTCTGCGGCATCACGCCGTCGTCCGCGGCCACCACGAGCACCGCGATGTCGGTGGACTTCGCACCACGCGCTCGCATGGCCGTGAAGGCCTCGTGACCAGGGGTGTCGATGAAGGTGATGGCACGCTCGTTGCCGTCCACCTCCGCCTGCACCTGGTAGGCACCGATCGACTGGGTGATACCACCGGCCTCGCCCTCGACCACATGGGTGTGGCGCAGGGCGTCCAGCAGCTTCGTCTTGCCGTGGTCGACATGGCCCATCACGGTGACGACCGGAGGACGGGGCGCGAGGTCCTCGTCGGTTCCGTCGTTCTCGCCGAACTCCAGGTCGAAGCTCTCCAGCAGCTCGCGGTCCTCGTCCTCGGGCGAGACGACCTCGATCTTGAAGTTGAGCTCACTGCCCAGCACCTCGAGGGTCTCGTCGGGGACCGACTGGGTGGCGGTGATCATCTCACCCAGGTTGAACAGCACCTGGACGAGCTGCGCGGCGTCCACGCCGATCTTCTCGGCGAGGTCGGTGAGCGAGGAACCACGGCGCAACCTGATGGTGCTGCCGTTGCCCTTCCTGATGTGCAGGCCGCCCATCGAGGGGGCTTGCATCTCATCGAATTCCTGCCTGCGCTGCTTGCGGCTCTTGCGGCCACGACGACCCGAACCACCACGGCCGAAGGCACCCTGGGTGCCCGAACCGCCACGACCTCCACGGCCGCCACGGCCGCCGCCGATCGGGGCGCCGGCACCCGGACCGCCGTGGAAACCACCGCGGTTGGGTCCACCGAAGCCACCACGGCCGCGACCACCGCGGTTACCGGTGTTGCCACGCTGGCCGGCGGGCGCGAGCTGCGAGTTGTGCCGCTTGGGCATCATCGCCGGATTCGGCCTGGGCAGTCCTGAGGTGCCGCCCGGACGGGGCAGGCCACTGGTACCCGCGCCGGGACGCGGCCCACGGCGGGCGTCGCCTGCACCGGCATGACCGGATGCCTGCGAACGGCGCTGCTGGCCCATGCCCTGGGAGGAGCTGAAGGGATTGTTGCCCGGACGAGGGGCTCCGCTGCGCCGCGAGGGCGCACCCGGAAGACCGCCCGTCGACCCGGGACGCGATCCCGGCCTGCTCGGATGCGGCGTGGGATGGGGACCCGGACGGGCGGAACCGGCATGCTCGCCACCGGGATGACCCGGTGCATGGGGCTGCGGGGTGTGCGGCGCCGGAGCGTGCGGAAGAGGAGCATGCGGCCCCTGGGCACCCGGAGTGCGGTGTCCGGTGGACGGCTGGGAGGGCGTGACCGAAGGACGGGGGGCCGAGGCCGGACGGGGCGTGCCGGGGCGCGCTGCGGCACCGGGACGGGGCGTCGGGCTGGAGACCGGGCCGGACTGCGGGGTGGGCGCCTTGGGCGTCACACGGGGCTGGCGCGAGG
>JBAQVA010000115.1:0-3383 GCA_049297835.1 Propionibacterium sp. | reverse complement strand
TCATGCCGCATCCTCCTGCTGGTATTCGGCGGTGATGATCACGGTGCCGTCGGAGTCGATCTGGGAGCATGTGTCGCTGACCAGGCGTGTGTATCCGTCGCGCCGCGCCACTATGTCGATGGCGTCCATAACTCGGTCTGCCGTGCCCCAATCCGACAGGGCCTTGTATAGGCCCGGCTCAGGGTTTTCGATGTCCCAGTCGCCGGATAAAGATTCTTCGTCCAGCATGGCCTCGTGCCGACGGAGGAGGGCGTCCTCCTCGCGCTCCATGGCGTCGGCGATTGCGGCCGGGGTCATGCGGTCCAGGCGATATATTCCGCTCATGCCGCCACCTCCTGCAGGTGGGCGAGGTAGCCGGCGAGCTGGAAGCCGCTGCAGTCGGGCAGGGCGATCCCGCCGGTGAACGTCTCGAGGTCGGCCATGATCACATCGGTGGTCATGCCCCTGTCGCCTGCGGTGGAGATGATCGCCTGCCATGTCTGCTCACGGTCAGGTTCCGGCTCGGTGTCGTCGTGGTTCGGCTCCGGCTGTGCGAATCGCTGGGAGACCTCCTGCAGCTGGGATGACAGTTCGGCGGTGAGAGCACCGGCGTCCTTCGCCTGGTGCCACACGTCGCGGACCTCGTCGATCGACTCGCACTGGTCCGCCATTCCGTGCCAGTCAGGTTGGCCCTGCTCAAGGGCTGGTGCCTCATGTGCATTCGCTGCGGCCAGCTGGGCGAGTCCGGTGTACTGGCCGGACAGGAGAGCCCCCGAGGTGACGCCGCGCAGCTCCAGGACGGGCACGACGAACTGCTTCGTCTGCCCGCCGGAGACACGGGTGCGCGGCTCGATGCGCAGCCGCACGGGGACGAGGGCGGATTCGCCCACGGCCGAGCGGATGGTGTCAACCATTCCGGCGACCTCGTCGGTGGCGTAGTAAGAGCCGGTCTCCATGCGCCAGGAGCCGAGCCCGGGCATGTCCGGGAGCAGCACTTTCAGGCGCGACTTGGAGGTGCACACCTCGCGGGGGCCGCGGGTGTACCACTCGGGTCCGAACTGGGCGAGGCACTGGCAGGGGCTTCCGGTGAGCTGTTCGGTGACACCGTCGCAGCGGCGCACGCAGCCACCGCGGTTCCACATCTCGTAGGCCTGGGACAGCGGGTCGCCTGGTGGGAGGATCGCGTCGATCGTTGTGGCCTCGGTGATGACCCGCCACTGCTTGGCTCCGTTGCCCATGGGCTGCCACTCCTCGACGTCACCTCCCCACAGGCGGGCGGCGGTCTCGATGTGCTCGCGGGAGTGCGATGTGAGGATCCACGTCTGCGAGCGCACGGGACGCGTCTTGCCGTTGGTCGAGGTGGTGGTGTAGCCGAGGCGCAGCCTGCCCTGTTCGGCGAGGGAGCGCTGCCGGTTGATGATGCGTGTCATGGTCATGCCGCTTTCTTCTGGGCTTCTGGTGGTGTGAGTGGCTGTGGCCTGTCGGCGTCGTGTGCGGCGTGCAGGTAGCTGGTGGTGGCGAGGCAGCCGAGGAATGCCCGGTAGGCGTCGTCGATGGACCCGGCGACGGGCATGCGGGTGAGCGCGTAGTCGTGGGCCCGCAGGTTGCAGATCACCGCCTGCTCGGCGCGGGGGAGTGGGACCTCGTCGCCCGTGTCGAGGAGAGCTGTTTCCCCGTGGATGAGGGCCGCGACCTGCAGCCCGTACTCGGGGTAGACGGAGCCGACGGGCCGGGTGGAGCTTGTCTTGTAGTCGAGGACAGTGAGTTTCTTTCCCTGCCCGATGTCGAGCCACAGGAGCAGGTCGAGGGTCCCGGCGTAGCCGGCGGCGCGGTTGACGACGGTGGTTTCTGCCGCCTCCACGTCGTGCTCCAGGTCGATGTGGAACTCGTCGTAGAAGCGGATCGCCTGTTCG
Organism: Propionibacterium sp.; assembly: GCA_049297835.1. Classification (GTDB taxonomy): domain Bacteria; phylum Actinomycetota; class Actinomycetes; order Propionibacteriales; family Propionibacteriaceae; genus Propionibacterium. The sequence goes on along the minus strand of JBAQVA010000115.1, from coordinate 1,491 downwards.
ACGAACGGGGCGGCCTCGGGGTCGTCCTCGTGTGGCTTGCCGAGGACGGTCGCTTCGGCGATCGCATGGATGCGCGAGCCGAGGTCAGCCGCCGTGTCCTTGACGACCGAGTGTTCGCCCTTGATGCGGGCGAGGACGCATGGCGTGCACACACCGCACCGGTCTGCTTTGCGCTTGGCGCGGCAGGGGGTTTTGAGCATGGAGGCGGCCAGTTGGGGGGCGAGTCGTAGTGCGGCGTCGGCTGTGATCTTCGCCGCCCACGGGACGAGGGCTGGCTTGTTGACGCCGGTGCCGATGATGTTGGTGACTGACGGCCACGTCTCCCCCGTTTCGGGGTGCACGTAGTAGCGCCCGTTGCCGGTGTCGTGGGCGTTGAGCGGGTTTGTCATGGTGTCCTTCTTCCGAGGGCGGTGACCTTGATGTGCCCGGCCCGGGCGACACCGACGACGAGGGAGACGTTCCGCGGGTCCCCGATGAGGGCTGCCGCCGCGACCGCATCCCGGCAGATGTCGGCGAGCCGGTCGACGGGGGCTGTGAGGGTGACGGAGATGGAGCCGGTCATGCGTCGGCCCTGCCGGGGATCTGGTAGGTGACGGTGACGTCGATGATCCCGGGCTTGCACTGGACATCGCGTTCCTCGGCGAGCGTCGTGTAGCCGTCGAAGCATGCGCGGGCTGAGATCGCCAGGTAGGCGCGCTCCGCGTCGGCCTCGCGGCAGCGGGTGGTGTAGATGCCGGGCTTGGGGGTGCGGATGCGGTAGGTGCTCATGCGACCGCTCCGTCCTCGATGATGACGGCGCCCTCGTCGGCGTCACCGACGCGCTCGATCCACAGCTGGAAGTCGTTCTTCTCGACCTGGTCGCGGATCTGCTGGAGGGCTTCGGGGTCGAGCAGCGAGCCGTCCTTGATGCGCAGGACGCGCAGTTTCGGGTTGAGGGCCATGGCCATCGCCAGCGAGACGCGGATCTGCTCGGCGCTGGATGCCTGAGTGAACGGGATGTCCTGGAAGGTGACCCCGTCGGCGTCGAAGCCGAGCCCCTCGACGGGGAACTGGGCGGTCGCGAGAGCAGTCGTCTTCGCTTCGTCCACAGCGGCGATCTGCTCGGTCAGAGCGCTGTACTGCTCGCGAAGCTCGTCACGCTGAGAAGCTTTGGTGCGAGCCTCGTTGTTGGCGCGGATCGCGGCATTGGTCTGCTCCAGATCGGCGAGCTGAGTTTCGAGGTCGCTGGTCGACTGCGGCTCGCCGAGGAATGCGACGCGCTGCTGGGCTTTCTTCTGCTTCTGCGTGATGTCGGCGAGCATGGCTTGCAGGAACTCGATCTGGTGCGCGGTGTCGAGTCGCTTCTCGCTGATCTGATCGACCTCTGCGTGGGCTTCGGAGATCTCCTTGTTGCGGTCCTGTGTGGAGCGGATCATTGCGATGAGCGTGCTGGCTGACTGCTCCTCGGCTGGCAGGCCTTCGTCGACGATCACGGTCCCGATGGCCTTGCCC
>JBAQVA010000114.1:0-8375 GCA_049297835.1 Propionibacterium sp. | reverse complement strand
CGTCGCGACGGCCGGTGGCTGGCGGGGGTGTGCTCGGGGATCGCCGTGCACCTGGGCTGGCCGGTGTGGGTGGTGCGGCTGTGCGTCGTCTGCCTGGCGATGGCCGACTATCTCGGCGTCGTGCTCTACGCGGCGATGTGGGTGCTGCTCCCGGACCAGCCGCCGGAGCCCGAGGCGCCGGGCCTGGCCGCCGCGCGTCACGCCGACATGCGCCGGACTCCGCGCCGCCACAGGAGCACCCAGACGACGGTGAGCGTGGCGGCGGTCGTGGTGCTGTGCGTCGGTCTGCTCCTGCTCGGCAGAGCCATCGGCTTCGGGCCGGGGAACGGATTCTTCTGGCCGATCGCGCTCGCCGCGGTGGGCGTCGCTCTGGTCTGGCGCCAGGCCGACGGGCCGGACGACGCCGCCCAGGCGGACACCCCGCGCTGGATCGCGCCGTTGGTCTCCAACGCCCGCTGGGCATCGGTGCTGCGGATGGCGGCGGGCATGTCGATGGTGGGCGCGGCCGTCTGGCTGGTCGCGTACAACCAGGTGAGCGGGCCGAACCTGCCCTCGGTGCTGGCGGTCGCCGCGCTGACCCTGGTCGGTTTCTGCGTGGTCGCCGCCCCCTGGATCAACCAGATGCGCACCAGCCTCAACCAGGCCCGTGAGGAGAAGCTGCTGGCCGACGCGCGGGCCGACATGGCCGCGCACCTGCACGACTCGGTCCTGCAGACACTGGCACTCATCCAGCGTCAGGCCGACGACCCGAAGGCCGTCTCGAGCCTGGCGCGCCGTCAGGAACGGGAGCTGCGCTCCTGGCTCTACGGCGAGGCGGCCGGGCCGCAGACCTTCCACGTGGCGCTGGCAGCGGCGGGCAGCGAGGTGGAGGACGAGCGGGGCGTGCCCGTCGAGGTGATCTGCATCGGCGACGCACCGATGTCCGACGGGCTGGAGGCCACCATCCGGGCTGCCCGTGAGGCGATGACCAATGCGGTGAAGCATTCGGGGGCCCCGAAGGTGGATGTCTACGCCGAGGTGGACGACGAGCACGTGGAGGTCTTCGTCCGTGATCGCGGTGTGGGTTTCGATCTTGCCGGCATCGGTGAGGACCGGATGGGTGTGCAAAGATCGATCATCGAGCGCATGGAACGGCATGGCGGTACTGCCCGCGTGCGCACCGCGCCCGGCGAGGGTACGGAAGTCAGATTGGAGATGTCGCGATGACCGGTGTTCCGCAATCCCCGGCCGGACCGGAACGGGACGGCCGTCGTGATCAATTCGCCGGACCGGAACGGGACAGCCACCCGGCAGCGCTGGTCGAGCCCGACGGCCCCGAGCACGAGGGGCCCTGGCGCGTCGTCCTGGTCGACGACCACGCGATCTTCCGCGCCGGGGTCCGTCACGAGCTGACCAGCGCATCGCCCGACCAGGTGGACGTGGTGGGTGAGGGCGAGGACGTCGCGAGTTCGGTGCGGGTGATCACCCGGACCACACCCGATGTCGTCCTGCTCGACGTGCACCTGCCCGGTGGGGGCGGGGCCGAGGTCGTCTCCCAGGTGCACCGCACCCTGCCGGGGATCACCTTCCTGGCCCTGTCGGTCTCCGATGCCGCCGAGGATGTCATCGGCGTGATCAGGGCGGGCGCCCGTGGCTACGTGACGAAGTCGATCAGCACCTCCGAACTGGTCGAGGCGATCGGGCGGGTCGCCACCGGCGACGCCGTCTTCAGCCCGCGGCTGGCCGGCTTCGTGCTCGATGCCTTCAGCGGCTCCATCTCGGTGGAGTCGGTCGACGAGGACCTGGACCGGCTCAGCCAGCGCGAGCGGGAGGTCATGAAGCTCATCGCCCGCGGCTACACCTACAAGGAGGTGGCCCGCGAGCTGTTCATCTCGATCAAGACCGTCGAGACCCATGTCTCCAGCGTGCTGCGCAAGCTCCAGCTGTCGAACCGCCACGAGCTCACCAAGTGGGCCACCGACCGCAAGCTGGTCTGAGCGCCCCGAACGCCTGACTGCTCGTGGGCGCAAGGCGTCCGGGCCGGTGGGTTCAGAACAGCGGCCGCCAGGGTGCCAGCAGCACCTCGGTGGTCTTCGCCACGATGCCCCGGCGTTCCCAGCGCACCAGGTCGAGCTCGGAGCAGTTCGACTGGTCGGTGAGGAAGAGCTTCTCGAGCACCGAGGCCACCTCGCGGCTGCGGATCTCGGCGTTGACCTCGTAGTTGCCCAGCAGACTGAGCCGGTCGAGGTTCGCGGTGCCGATCGTCGACCAGATACCGTCGATGGTCGCCGTCTTGGCGTGCACCATCGCATTGCGGAACAGGTAGAGGTGGATGCCGTCGCGCAGCAGGCCGGTGTAGAAACCGCGGGACAGCCAGTCGGCGACGACGTGGTTGGACTGGGCGGGCACGATGATGCGCACGTCGACGCCGCGGTCCGCGGCCCGGCCGAGCGCGGTGCGGAAGTCCTCGTCGGGGATGAGATAGGCGGTGGTCAGCCAGATGTTGCGCTCCGCCCGGTCGATGGCCTCGAGATACATGTTGCGGATCGGGTAGACGGCCCAGCGCGGGGTGTTGCGCTGGACGGCGATCTCGCCCTCCCAGTTGCGGTCCTGGACGGCGGGGAGCTCGGGCTTGGAGGAGGGCTGCCAGCTCGGCAGATTCGGCAGCAGGTGGGCCGGGCGCAGATTCCAGTAGGCGACGAAGGCGTTCTCCAGCTCGGCGACGGTCGGGCCGGTCACCCGGGCGTGGGTGTCGCGCCAGTCGTGGGCATACCGGGCGCCGATGTTGAAGCCGCCCACGAAGGCGACCTCCGAGTCCACGACGATCAGCTTGCGGTGGTCGCGCCCGCTGTTGCGCGGGCGCCAGAAGGCGACGGACTGGACCAGCGGATGGCCCTTGACGTGCACATTGTCGGGCATCCTGAAGAAGCGGGGGTCGACGACGAGATTCGCGAAGACGTCATAGACGACGTACACATCCACGCCGCGGTCGGCGGCCTCGATGAGGGCGTCCTTGAAACGCTGGCCGACCGGGTCGGCCTTCCAGATGAAGGTCTCGAAGAAGACGGTGTGCTTCGCCGTACGGATCGTCTCGATCATGTCGTCGAACAGGTGCGCGCCGTATCCGTAGACGGCGACCCGGTCCTCGCCGGCGGGGGCCTCCATGGTGTCGCTGATCGGGAACTCCGGAGGATTCGCGCGCTGCTTGCGCACCGCGTCGACGGCCATCAGCGCTCCGGCCGCAGCACACTGCGCTCCGAACAGGCCCAGCGCGGAGTTCCTGATCAAGCGTTGTGCCTGGGCCGTGAGCGACATGGTGACACTCTAGTGGCGGGTGGGGTCATCGCGGCTCGTCAGCCGGCAGTGCGAGGACCGGAGCCGGGAATGGGCGCGGGACCCGTGCGGCTGGGGGCTGGCTGCCTGCCGCGTGGGCCCGGCCGGAGCCGCGCCGGCCGCCGCCTAGTCTTGAGGGGCCATGACTGAGCCCACAAGCGCCGACACCTTCGCCGAGTTCGGCAGGCGACTCGATTCCCTCACCATCGCGCGGGGCGCATCCGAGCAGCCGACGAACGCCATGAACACCCGGACGGAACAGTTGCTGGCGGGCCTCAACCCGCCGCAGCGGGAGGCCGTCGTCCACGAGGGTGCCCCGGTACTCGTGGTGGCCGGCGCCGGTTCGGGGAAGACGCGGGTGCTGACCCGCCGGATCGGCTGGCTCATCGAGCGGCGCGGCGCCGTCCCCGGATCGATCCTGGCGATCACCTTCACCAACAAGGCAGCCGCGGAGATGCGCAGCCGGGTGGCCTCGCTGGTCGGGCGCGCGGCCCGGGCGATGTGGGTCTCCACCTTCCACTCGGCCTGTGTGCGGATCCTGCGCACCCAGCTGGGGGAGGCCCCCGAGATCGGTCTGCGGCGCAGTTTCTCGATCTACGACGACACCGACACCAAGCGGCTGATGAGCCTGGTGCTGCGCGACCAGAACCTCGACACGAAGCGTTTCCCGCCCCGCGCGGTCGTCAACTGGGTGAGCAATGCCAAGAACGAGCTGCTCACCCCGGCGATGGCCCTGGAGCGCGCGGACACCGGCAACGACCAGCTCTACGCGGCCGCCTACCAGGAGTACCAGCGTCGCCTGGTGGCGGCGAATGCGGTGGACTTCGACGATCTGATCATGGTGACGGTCACGCTGCTGAGCAGCCATCCCGAGATCCGCGAGGAATACCGGCGGCGCTTCCGGCATGTCCTCGTCGACGAGTACCAGGACACCAACCACGCGCAGTACATGCTCGTGAAGGAGCTGTGCGGGGCGGTCGAGCTGCCGGGCGGCGGGCCCCAGGCACGTGCCCCCGAGCTCATGGTGGTCGGCGACTCGGACCAGTCGATCTACGCCTTCCGCGGCGCCGATGTGCGCAACATTCTCGACTTCGACAAGGACTTCCCGGGTGCCCGGACGATCCTGCTCGAACAGAACTACCGCTCCACCCAGACCATCCTCTCGGCGGCGAACGCGGTCATCCAGCACAACAGTGGGCGTCCCACCAAGCGGCTGTGGAGCGACGCCGGGGACGGCGAGAAGATCGTCGGCTACACCGCGGACTCGGAGCACGACGAGGCGCGTTGGGTGGCCGAGCAGATCGATGCGCTGCACGACAAGGGCACGAGCGAGTACCGCGATGTCGCGGTCTTCTACCGAACCAATGCGCAGTCGCGCCCGCTGGAGGAGGTCTTCGTCCGCCTCGGGCTGCCCTACCGCGTGGTCGGCGGTGTGCGCTTCTACGAGCGGCGGGAGATCCGCGACGCACTGGGATACCTGCGGGCGCTGGCCAACCCCGCCGACGATGTCTCGGTGCGCCGGGTGCTCAATGTGCCCAAGCGTGGCATCGGGGCGCGTGCCGAGGCGGCGCTGGAGCTGTTCGCGGCGAACGAGCGCATTCCGTTCGGCCAGGCCGTCGACCGGGTGGACGAGGTGCCCGGCATCGCCACCCGTTCGCGCCACCAGGTCGAGGCCTTCGGCACGCTGATGCGTGGCCTGCGTCAGCTGGTGGACTCCGGGGCGCCCGCCGATGACGTGCTGGCCGCGGTGCTCAAGGACTCCGGCCTCATCGACGAGCTGAAGAAGTCCACCGATCCCCAGGACGAGACACGGGTGGAGAATCTGGTCGAACTGCTCGCCGTCGCCCAGGAATTCGTCGCCCAGGCGCACACCGTCGATCTGGGCGCCGGGCTGCGGCCCGACCCGGTCTCGGATGCGGACCCCGAGGAGCTCGCCGACGAACTGGCGGGCGGAATGGTCGAGTCCGACGACTCGCTGGGCGCCTTCCTGGAGCGCATCGCCCTGGTCGCCGACTCCGACCAGATCCCCGATGCCGATCCGGACGCCGCCGGCGTGGTGACGCTCATGACCCTGCACACGGCAAAGGGTCTGGAGTTCGACACCGTCTTCCTCACCGGGATGGAGGACGGCGTCTTCCCGCACATGCGCGCCATCGCCGATCCCGGCGAGCTCGCCGAGGAGCGCCGGCTGGCCTATGTGGGCATCACGCGGGCCCGCACCCGGCTGTACGTGACCCGCGCGCTGGTCCGCTCGGCCTGGGGGTCCCCGCAGGCCAACCCGGCGAGCCGCTTCCTGGAGGAGATCCCCGAGGAGCTCATCGACTGGCGGCGCACCGGGGGACAGCTCGCCGGCTGGGCGACGACGGCCTCGGCCCGTCTCGCCGATTCGCGGCGCTCACTGGAGCCCTCCGGGCCGGTCTTCGGATCAGGACACGGGCACCTGTCCGGCGGGCGGACGGTGCCCAGCCTCGACGCCGGGGACCGGGTGCTGCACGCCTCCTTCGGGCTCGGCACCGTCATCGCCACCAAGGGCTCGGGGGACAACGCCCAGGCCGACGTGGACTTCGGCTCCGGCGGCGTGAAGCGGCTCGCGCTGCGCTTCGCCCCCGTGGAGAAGCTCTGAGCGAACGCCGTCCGCGGGCCCGGCCATCGCGCGCACCAGCTGCCCGGCCAGGATCGTCGCGGATCGCGCCCACAGCGCTCCCACAAGCGCGGCGGCTCGTGCCAGCGGCGGCGGGAAAGCCCGCCGCGTCTTTGGGAAAGCCTCGCGTTCGCACCGGAAGTCGGGCCGGCGCCCGCTATCGTCGATGGGGAAGTCGTCCGACGTCCATGGCCGGTGGCCACCAACGAGGACTTGGCCAACCCCCGGGCGGAGGCGTCAGGTCACCCGACGGCCCCGGTCGTCGCCTAGCGAAGAGAGCGCAGTGGATCTCTACGAATACCAGGCCCGAGAGTTGTTCGCCGCGCACGGGGTGCCGGTGCCGCGGGGCATCCTGGCCACAACCCCGGACGAGGCCCGCCGGGCCGGCGAAGAGCTCGGAACCCCCGTTGTCGTGGTGAAGGCCCAGGTGAAGACCGGGGGGCGTGGCAAGGCGGGCGGCGTGGCCGTCTGTCACAGCGCCGAGGAGTGCCGGGCCGCCGCAGAACGCATCCTGGGGATGTCGATCAAGGGCCATGTCGTGCACAGCGTGCTGGTGGTCGAGGGTATCGACATCGCAGCCGAGTACTACTTCTCCCTGCTCATCGACCGTGCGGAGCGGCGCTGGCTGGCGCTGTGCTCGGTGCAGGGCGGGATGGACATCGAGGGGCTGGCCCGCGATCACCCGGAGGCGCTCGCCAGGGTCCCGGTCCGGCCCCGCACCGGGATCGACCCGGCGACGGCCGCCGAGCTCGTCGCGGCAGCAGGTTTCGACGAGGGCCTGCGGGCCCGGCTCGTCGAGGTGCTGGTCGAGCTGGGGAGGGTCTTCGTCGCCGAGGACGCCACCCTGGTGGAGGTCAATCCGCTCGTCCTCACCGGGTCGGGGCAGATCCTCGCCGCCGACGCCAAGGTGAGCCTTGACGACAATGCGGCCTTCCGGCATCCCGGGCACCGCGAGTACCGGGACAATTCGGCGACCGATGCGCTCGAGCTGCGGGCCAGGGAGCACGGGCTGAACTACGTGCGTCTCGACGGCCAGGTCGGCATCATCGGCAATGGTGCGGGCCTGGTGATGAGCACCCTCGACGTGGTGGCCGGGGCCGGCGAGGGCCTGCCGGGCAGTCCACGCCCGGCGAACTTCCTGGACATCGGTGGCGGGGCCTCCGCACGGGTGATGGCCGATGCGCTCGAGGTGGTGCTGGCGGATCCGCAGGTGCGCTCGGTCTTCGTGAACGTCTTCGGCGGCATCACCGACTGCGACGAGGTGGCCCACGGCATCGTGCAGGCGGTTGGTCTGGTGGGCGGACTGCCGATCCCGGTGGTCGTGCGGCTGGACGGGAACAATGTCGAGGAGGGACGCACCATCCTGCGTGACTTCGCCGATCCGGCCATCACGCTCGTCGAGACCATGGACGACGCGGCCCGGCGGGCAGCCGAGCTCGCCGTCGTGCCGTCAGGCACGAACACCTCGGGACCCGTGCCGTCAGGCACGAATACATCGGGACCCGTGCCCGGGAGCACGAACACATCCGACGGTGCGCCCCGCGGCGCAGGGGAGCGCTGACCAATGGCCATCTGGCTCGACGAGAACTCCAGGATCATCGTCCAGGGCATCACCGGTTCCGAGGGCAGCAAGCACGCCCGGCTGATGGTCGGCGGCGACTCCCCGCTGATGGGCGGGGTCACGCCCGGCAAGGGCGGATCGACCATCGAGGCGCACGGGCGTCATCTTCCCGTCTTCGAGACGGTCCACGAGGCGGTCGCCGAGACGGGCGCGAACGTCTCGGTCGTCTTCGTACCGCCGGCACGCACCTCGGACGCCGTGCTGGAAGCGGTGGAGGCAGGGATCGGCCTCGTGGTCTGCGTCACCGAGGGTGTGCCCGTGCAGGACAGCTCCCGCTTCGTGGAGGCGGCGCTGGAGGCCGGCACGCGGCTCATCGGCCCGAACTGCCCGGGCATCATCTCGCCCGGCATCGCCAATGCGGGGATCATCCCGGCCACCATCACGGTGCGCGGGCACATCGGCCTGGTCTCCAAGTCCGGCACGCTGACCTACCAGCTCATGAAGGAGCTCGGTGACCTGGGCATGAGCACGGCCGTCGGCATCGGGGGCGACCCGGTGATCGGGACCACGCACATCGACGCACTCGAAGCCTTCGAGGCGGATCCGCAGACCGAGGCGATCGTGCTCATCGGGGAGATCGGTGGGGACGCCGAGGAGCGTGCCGCCGCATTCATCGCCGATCACGTGACCAAGCCGGTGGTCGGCTACGTTGCGGGTTTCACCGCCCCGGAGGGTCGCACGATGGGCCATGCCGGTGCCATCGTCTCGGGGAGCTCGGGGACGGCCCGGGCGAAGAAGGCTGCCCTGGAGGCTGCCGGCGTCACGGTCGGGCGCACGCCGAGCGAGACGGCCCGGCTGATG
>JBAQVA010000113.1:0-30117 GCA_049297835.1 Propionibacterium sp. | reverse complement strand
TCGCCGCCTGGATCCTCATCGCCACCGGTCTGACCATGCTCGTCTACCCGATCAGCTACGACTTCCTGGTGCGCGACTGGAGCATCGGCGACTCGGTCATGCGGCTGCCTGCGACGCTGCTGCTGGTGGCCCGCAACCTCGCGGTGCTCGTGGTGCTCGCCCAGGTGATCGCGTGGACCTGGAGCTTCCTCGGCCCCAAGGCCTTGCGTGCCGCCCGGCGTCACCACGACGGTCAGGGCGCACTATGACCTCGACGCGGCTGTCGAGGATGCGCGCCTTCTGGCTCAGGCCACGCAGCAGCCCGCTCGACGACTGGATCGGCGTCGTCGCGTGGCTGCTCTCGCGTTCGGTGATGGCCTACGTCTTCGCCGTGCAGACCCGCTTCATCCGCGCCGACGTCGTCTACTACTTCACCTCCATCGACGGATCGGCCATCACGAGCCGCGACGACCTGGCCCACTCCCTCGTCGAGTACCCGGTCCCGGTGGTGTGGATCATGCAACTGCTGCGGACGCTCTCGGGGCCCTCCGAGGACGTCTACGTCTTCCTCTTCGCCCTGTGTCTGGTGGCCCTGGACGCGCTGTGCTGCTGGCTGCTGTGGACCCGGATCTCCCGGCTGTCCAGCGTCCTGTGGATGCTGTTCATCTTCCTCATCGGCCCGCTGGTCTGGTTCCGCATCGACCTCATCCCCGCCGTCTGCGTGCTGCTCGCCCTCAAGGAGCTGGGACGCCGACCGCGCTTCGCGGGGGCAGCGATCGCCGTGGGCGCGGCCACCAAGCTGTGGCCGGCCCTGCTCATCGTCCCGATGCTGGGCTGGCACCCGGCCGGACGCCGCCGGGGCATCGGATTCCTCGCCACCGGTCTGGTGATCGGCGGGGCCTCGCTGTTCACCGAGGGCTTCGCCCGCTCCGCCTCGCCGCTCACCTGGCAGTCGGCGCGCGGCCTGCAGGTCGAATCCATCTGGGCCACTCCCCTGATGATTGCCCGGCTGGGATCCGGCGGCGACGACTGGACCGTCCGGCTGAGTCAGTACAACGCCTACGAGATCTTCGGCCCGTCGGTGGATGCCTGGACCTCCGCCGCCACCGTGGCGATGGTCGTCCTCATCGTGCTCGTGGCGGTGCTCGGCTGGCTCATCGTGCTGGGCGGTCTCGGTCTGCCCGGTCACAGTCTGCGGCTGGCCGGGGCGGACGGGCGCCGGCGTGACCGCGAGCTGGCCATCACCCTGTCCACGCTGGCCATCGTCTGCGGCGTCATCGTCGCGAACAAGACCTTCAGCCCGCAGTACATGATCTGGCTCGCCGGCCCCTTCGCCATGCTCATCGCCACCCAGCTGCGCAGCAAGGACCGGCGCCACGCCATGATCATGCTGGTGCTCGGACTCGTGGCGGCCGCCCTCACCCAGTTCGTCTTCCCGCTCAACTACGCCGCGCTGGTGCAGTCCACCGATCCCGGGGCCGTGGTCACGGTCGTGCTGGCGATACGCAATCTCATCATGGTGGTGCTCACCGTCTACGCCTCGACGCTGGCTCTGCGGGCTGCCTGGCGGGTCGGCCTGGCGCGCCGGGAGCCGGGCGTCATCCACGAACCGGGCCTGGCGGTCCGGGCCCCGGGTTCCCTCGAGGTGGCCTCATGAGGGCGAGCCTCGACACCGCGGCGAGGGCCGCGCGTCCGCACTGGCTGATCGGCTTCTGGGCGCTCACCCGGCTGGTCATGCTGTGCCTGTTCTGGGCGCTGTTCAGCTACATCCGCAATGACGTCAACTACTACGCGATGTCGGTCATCGACCAGCCCTGGCCGATCATCGGTGACATCCGTTCGGTCCTGGTCGAGTACCCCACGCCGGTCGTGTGGTTCCTGCAAGTCGTCTCCTGGTTCTCGGGATCCTCCACCGACGGCTATGTGCTCGTCTTCAGCCTGCTCATGGCCGCTCTCGACGCGCTGGCCTGCGCGGCCCTGTACCGCCACGACTCGCCCCTGGCCGGCTGGTTGTGGGCAGGCGCCGGAATACTGCTCGGACCACTCATGTGGTTCCGCTTCGACCTGGTGCCCGGCCTGTGTGTCCTGGCGGCCCTGTACTGGGTGCACCGGCGCCCGGCCCTCGCCGGCACCATGATCGCCCTCGGCGCCGGGCTGAAGCTGTGGCCCGCGCTGCTCATCATCCCGATGCTGGGACTCACCGCGCTCGCCCGACGCCGCGTTCTGGGGTTCGGGATCACCGGCACCGTCCTGGCCGTGCTCTCGGTGGGCAGCCAGGGCCTGGCCCGGACCCTCTCACCACTGACCTTCCAGTCCGGCCGGGGCCTGCAGATCGAATCGGTGTGGGCCACCCCGCTCATGGTGAGCCGGCTGTGGACCGGCAGTGACGGCCCCCACGTCGAGTTCAGCCAGTACCAGGCCTACGAGATCTTCGCCTCCAGCGTCTCGGGATGGGAGCGCGCCGCCTCGGTGAGCACCGTCCTGGTCTTCCTGCTGGCCCTCGTCCTCGCCTGGCTGATCGGCTTCGGCGGGGTGGGTCTGCCCGGCCACCGGCTGCCGGCCCGGGAGGGCCCCCGCCACGAGCGTGCCGTGCTGCTCGCTGGCGTCGCGCTGGTGTGCGCCGTGATGGTCACCGACAAGACGCTCAGCCCGCAGTACCTCATGTGGTTGTTCGCCCCGCTGGCCATCTGCTGCGCGCGGCTGGCGCGCCAGGACCAGGGGCCGGTGGCACTGCGGCTGGCGGCCCTGGGTGCAGCGGTGATCTGGCTGACCCAGCTCGTCTACCCACTCAGTTATGCCGGCCTGATCAGCAGCACGGATCCCAATCCGGGCTCGACCCTGCTGCTCGTGCTGCGCAACCTCGCATTCGTTGCGCTGGCAGCGTATTCCTCGTACCAGGCGGTCAGGCTTTCGGCACTCGTTGGCCTGGGTACTGCGCACAAGTAGAGTTCGACTCGGCAACCCGGGCGATCACATGGAAGTGAGGGACGTGGCGAGGCCACGGACATCATGTCAACAACCGACGATTTCGGCGCAAACGATTGGCTCATCGAAGACATGCGCGAGCGCTACCGGGCTGATCCCAGCTCGGTGCCCCAGCAGTGGGCTGTCTTCTTCCGCAACGAGGACGGCGCGGCGCATCCCGCCACCGGCCCGTCCCCGGAGCAGACCGGAGTCCGGCCCACGACGCCCACGGCACAGCCGGAGCCGACCGTGAGCCCGACGCCCGCCAGCACCGCCGCCCCCAAGCCTGCGTCCACCACGGCGACACCCGGCACGCCACCTGCCGCGGCGAGCAACTCCGCGGCAGGCGCTCCGCCCTCCAGCAGGGTGCAGGCACCGGTTCCTGCCGTCGAGACCCGCGAGACGCGGAAGAATGCCCCCGAGCAGCCCGGCATGGGCGGTGGACTGTCCGCGGACGTCCCCAATCCGACGATGCGTCCCGAGAGTGCTCGCAAGGCCCCACTGCGCACGCCGCTGAGGGGCGCTCCGCGCAGCACGGCGAAGAACATGAACGCCTCGCTCGCCGTGCCCACGGCCACCTCGGTGCGTCAGGTGCCGATGAAACTGGTCATCGACAATCGCGCGATCATCAACAGCTTCCTGCGCAGGAGCCGCGGCGGAAAGGTGAGCTTCACCCACATCCTCGCCTTCGCGATGCTGCACGCCCTGCACGACGTCCCGGCCATGAACAACTCCTACGAGGACTTCGAGGGAAAGCCCACGCTGGTGGAGCACCAGGGTGTCAACCTCGGGATCGCCATTGACGCCACCGTGCGCGACGGCAGCCGCCGGCTCCTGGTGCCCAACATCAAGGACGCCGACGCGCTCAACTTCGCCCAGTTCTGGGCGGCCTACGAGAACCTCGTCGCCGCCGCGCGGGACGGCAAGCTCACCGTCACCGACTTCGAGGCGACCACCGTCTCCATCACCAATCCGGGCGGGATCGGCACGAACCTCTCGGTGCCACGCCTGATGGCCGGGCAGGCCATGATCCTGGGCATCGGCAGCATCGACTATCCCGCGGCATTCGAGGGCACGAGCACCGCCCGGGTGAACGAGGCGGCGATCTCGAAGGTCTGCACACTCACCTCGACCTACGACCATCGCGTCATCCAGGGCGCGGTCTCCGGGGAATTCCTGCGCCGGATGCACCAGCTGCTGCTCGGCGAGGACGGCTTCTACCAGGACATCTTCGAGGCACTGCGCATCCCCTATCCCCCACTGAGTTGGTCGAAGGACTACGCACCCGATGCCGTCTCCGGTGTGCACAAGCAGGCCCGGGTGCTGGAACTCGTGCACTCCTACCGCAGCGAGGGCCACCTGCTCGCCGACCTCGACCCGATCGAGTACCGGATGCGCAGGCATCCCGACCTCGAGCTCGGGACCCACGGTCTGTCCATCTGGGATCTCGACCGGAAGTTCCCGCTGGGTCACTTCGCCGGTGTCGACAACCAGAACCTGCCGCTGCGCCAGATCCTCGACCTGCTGCGCGACGCCTACTGTCACACCCTGGCCATCGAGTACATGCACATCGATGACCCCGAGCAGCGCGACTGGGTGCAGGAGCGCATCGAACACCCCCGCACCCCGCGCCCCCGCGAGGAGCACCTGCGCATCCTCGACCGGCTGAGCGAGGCCGAGGTGCTGGAGACCTTCCTGCAGACCAAGTACGTGGGCCAGACCCGGTTCAGCCTCGAGGGTGCCGAGTCGGCCATCGTCATCCTGACCGAGCTGTGCAGCGCGGCCGCCGACCACGAGATGGCCGAGGTCACGATCGGCATGCCGCACCGCGGACGGCTCAACGTGCTCACGAATGTGGCGGGCAAGCTCTACAGCCAGATCTTCCGCGAGTTCGACGAGAACGTCGTGGACGAGGGCGAGATCAGTGGCGACGTGAAGTACCACCTCGGGGCGGAGGGCGAGTTCACCGCCCTGTCGGGCCACAAGGTCAAGGTCTCGGTGGCAGCCAACCCGAGCCACCTGGAAGCGGTCGACCCGGTGCTGGAGGGGATCACCCGGGCCAAGCGCGATCGCGAGCCGCACCCGGCCGCCTTCCCGGTGCTTCCGGTGCTCATGCACGGCGACGCGGCCTTCGCCGCCCAGGGCATCGTCTACGAGGTGCTCCAGATGAGCCAGCTGCGGCCCTACCGGGTGGGCGGGACCATCCACCTGGTGGTCAACAACCAGCTCGGCTTCACCACCTCACCCAGCGACGGGCGCTCCTCGAAGTACTGCACCGATGTCGCCAAGGCGCTCGGCTCACCGGTCATCCACGTCAACGGGGACGACCCCGACGCCTGTACCCGGGCCGCTGCGCTGGCCTTCGACTTCCGGGCCCGGTTCCACAAGGATGTCGTCATCGACATGGTCTGCTACCGCCTCCGCGGCCACAACGAGGGGGACGACCCGAGCTTCACCCAGCCCCAGATGTACCGGCTGGTGGGCCACAAGCGCTCGGTCCGCAAGCTCTACACCGATGCCCTCATCGGGCGCGGTGACATCTCCCTGGAGGACGCCGAGAAGGCCGTGAACCGCTTCCGCGGCCGCCTCGAAGAGGTCTTCACGATGGTGCGCGACCCGAAGCTGAGCTGCGAGCAGGTCGACCACGAGGTCGAGTACCGGCTCTCGCCGCTGTACCCGGTCAAGCCCGGCCATCTCACGGCACCGCCCGCGGTGAAGGCCGAGGAGCTCGAGCGGGTGGCGCAGGTCTACGAGGAGCTGCCCGAGAACTTCACCGCGCACCCCAAGGTCCTGCGTCAGCTGCAGCGCCGGGCGAAGGCGATCCGTCAGGGCCCGATCGACTGGGCCACCGCCGAGCTGCTCGCCTTCGGCAGCCTGCTGCAGGAACGCCGGCATGTGCGGCTGGTCGGCCAGGACACCCGCCGGGGCACCTTCAGCCAGCGCTTCGGCGCCGTCGTCGACCGGGTCACCAACGAGGCCTGGGTGCCGCTCAAGCATCTCGCCTCCAGC
The DNA here is from genome assembly GCA_049297835.1 of Propionibacterium sp. Lineage (GTDB taxonomy): Bacteria > Actinomycetota > Actinomycetes > Propionibacteriales > Propionibacteriaceae > Propionibacterium. Next base: position 24,165 of record JBAQVA010000113.1, on the reverse strand, counting down.
CAGGCGCCCTTCGACATCTACGACTCCAATCTCAACGAGTACGGGGCCATGGGCTTCGAGTACGGCTACTCCGCCGCCGCACCGGATGCCCTGGTGCTGTGGGAGGCGCAGTACGGCGACTTCGCCAACGGTGCCCAGACGATCGCCGACGAGTTCATCACCTCCGGATTCGCCAAGTGGCACCAGCGCTCGGGGGTCGTGCTCCTGCTGCCGCACGGCTACGAGGGCGCGGGACCCGACCATTCGTCCTGCCGGATCGAACGCTGGCTGCAGTCCTGCGAGGGCGGCAACCTGGCCGTGACGATGCCCAGCACTCCGGCCTCCTACTTCCACCTGCTGCGTCAGCACGCCTATGTGAACTGGCATCGCCCGCTCGTCGTGGCCACCCCGAAGTCGATGCTTCGCAATCCGGCGGCCGTCAGCTCACCCAGCGACTTCCTCGATTCGAAGTGGCGCCCCGCGCTCCCCGATCCGAGCATCACCGATCCCGGTTCGGTGAGCCGGGTGCTGCTGTGCAGCGGCAAGGTCCGCTGGGATCTCGTCGCGCGGCGGGCGGCCCTGGGCCTGGACGGACAGGTCGCCATCATCGCGGTCGAGAGGCTCTATCCCCTGCCGACCGGCGAGCTGGCGGAGATCCTCGGGCACTTCGCCTCGCTCGACGACATCCGCTTCGTCCAGGAGGAGCCGGAGAACCAGGGCGCCTGGGAGTTCTTCGATCGCCATCTCGCCTCGGCCCTCACCGAGGCTCTGGGACGCCCGATCACCCTGCGGCCGTTCACCCGACCCGCCGGACCGGCCGCCTCGGTCGGCTCCCACGATGTCCACATTGCGCAACAACAGGAGCTCATCACTGCCGCCCTCACCCAACAGTGACGTAGTCTTGGGCACTGCCGGTGCCGCCGAGGCCCGACCCGCGCATGCGGGTGGGTCGTTCCGGGTGCGCACGGCAGATAGTATTTCCCGGTTGCGGCTTGTCAGACGAGCCGCGCCAACGCAATCGACGTTTCCGGTGCTCCTGGCTTCGCCACGCTCACCGACGCAGAAGGAGTCACATCCAGATGGACTGGCGCCACAAGGCGGCCTGCCTCAACGAGGACCCTGAGCTGTTCTTCCCGATCGGCAACACAGGCCCCGCACTGGCGCAGATCGAAGAGGCCAAGAAGGTTTGCGAACGATGTGAGGTCCGCGAGGAATGTCTCGCCTGGGCCCTCGAGGCAGGCCAGGATCACGGAGTGTGGGGTGGCATGTCCGAGGACGAGCGGCGGGCACTGCGTCGCCGGGCCGCGCGCAACCGTCGTTCCGCCTGACCCTCAGCAGGATCGGGGGCGCGGCTGCGGCTGGAGCGTGTCTCCCATGTGTCGGGTGGGCCTCGCGGAATGCTGGTGGGGTGAGATCGACGGGGCGGTGTCGGTGGACGCGGTGATCGTCACCGGCGATCACCGCAAACTTTCGCCGCGCCGGCGCCCGGCTGATCGTGGTCACCACCGTCGTCGAGACCGTTGACCAGCTTGAACGGATTGCTGCCGCGCTGGCCACGAGAAAGATGCTGCACGTTCGTCTGACAGCGTCACCAGACGCGGTCCTCTCGCGGCTCATGAGACGGCACAAGGACGACGACGCAGCGCTGCGCTGGCACGCACAACGTCACCCCGAGCTGGCGGGCATCCTCGACCGAGCAGGCTTCACCAACGATCTACGGATCGACCCGACCGACGAGCCCGTCGCCGACATCGCGCACCAGATCCTCACCGCGATCATCCGATGAGCCTCACGACCAGACTCGAACGACCCGTCCGCCGAATGGGAGACATGCTCTAGACGCTCAGGGTCTCGGCAGGCACGATGACCCGCGAGGTCGCGCCGGGCGCCCCCGGATTGTTGAACAGGGTGAACTCGCCACCGAGGTCGGCCACCAGAGTGGTGACGATCGAGGTGCCCAGGCTGTTCGTGGCCCCCATCACGAAGCCCTCGGGAAGACCCGCGCCCTGGTCCACCACGTCCAGCACGAGTCCGCCCTGTGCATTGCGCGTCGGTCGCACGTAGACCTCGCCCGCCCGGTCCGCCAGGCCGTGCTCGAGGGCGTTCTGGCACAGCTCGGTCATGATCAGGCTCAGTGAGGTCGCCACCTTGGCCGGGACGAGGCCGAAGCTGCCCTGGCGCTTGGCGCGCAGACCGCCCCGGGTGGAGGCGACGTCCCCGACGGTCTGCAGGATCTTGTCCGCCACCTGGTCGAACTCCGCGGCCTCGTCGAAGCTCTGCGACAGGATCTCGTGCACCGCCGCGATGGACTGCACCCGGCTCATCGCGTCGTACAGGGCGCTCTCCGCCTCGGCGGAATGGGAGCGGCGCGCCTGGAGCCGCAGCAGCGCGGCCACGGTCTGCAGGTTGTTCTTCACCCGGTGGTGGATCTCGCGGATCGTGGCGTCCTTGGTGATCAGCTCCTGTTCGCGGTCGCGCAGCTCCGTGATGTCGCGACAGGTCACCAGCACACCGGCCCGACGCCCGCCCTGGAGCAGCGGCATGACCCGCAGCCGCACGCAGCCATGGGCATTCTGGGCGTCGAACTCCCCGGGCTCCTTCGCGCTGAAGTCCGTGCTGGTGGGCGCCACCGGCGTGACCGTGGCCCCCAGCGCCGTCGTGCTCAGCTCCCGGATGCTCTCGCCGAGCATGTCCCCCACCAGTCCCAGGCGCCGGTAGGCGGAGACGGCATTGGGGCTGGCATAGCTGATCAGCCCGCTGTTCGTGGCGTAGACGAGGCCGTCGCCGACCCTCGGGCTCGTCGTGGGGTCGCTGGGTGGCTGGGTCGGGTAGACACCGTGCCAGGTCATGTCGGCGAGGACCTCGGCGACCTCCAGGTAGCAGTCCTCCATCGCGCCGGGCGCGCGCACCCCCATCTGGTTCGTGTGCCGCTCCACGATCCCGATCACCTCGTCGTGACGGATGATCGGGATCGCCCAGACATCCACCGGGATGCCTGCCTGCAGTTTGTTGTTGCTCGTCTCGCTGATCTCACGTGAGAGATAGGCCTCGACGACCAGCGAGTCGGGTTCGTAGCTGATCTCCTCGCCCACGACATCGTCCTCGAGCGCAGTCGGCCCGGTCACGGGACGTCGCTGGGCCGCCGCCCAGAAGATGTTGTCGTCGGCGTCGGGAACCCACAGCACCAGATCGGAGAAGCTGGTGTCCGACAGCAGGTGCCACTCGCGGACGAAGGCGGTGAGCCAGGCCTGGTCTTCCTCGCCCAGAACGGTGTGCTCGGCCAGGACCTCACTCATGGACAGCATGGTGCAACTCTAGGATGACGCGCCAAGATCTCCCGCCCGGGCCGCCCCTGCGGACACCCCCCGAGGGCGAGCTTTTGGACGCCGGGTGCCCGTGGTGGCAGAATGTCAATTCGTGCCCACGGTTGATGTGTCGTGGGATTCCATTCAGCGCGCCGGGTCCATCGGCCGGCGAGGATCGGGAGGTCGACATGGGCAAGACAGGTCGCAAGCGTCGCGCCAGGCGCAAGCACGCTGCCAACCACGGCAAGCGTCCCAACGCATGATGCAGTCGTAGTCGACGAGGCCCCCGCACCAGTGGTGCGGGGGCCTCGTCATCTCTGTGGTCGGTCATGCCCGCCGATCCCCGCGACACGCCACCACGCCGGTTGGCAAGACAGCGGGCTGATCGGCACGTACCGGGACTGCGCAAGGATGCGCGGTCACTGCACCGGCGGCGCCCAGCCGAAAGCGGTCAGGGAGCGCCGATCGGACAGCGCTTGCCGGACGGTGCCGGTCAGATGGTGCTGATGTGGGTGACCGAGGTGATCCGCAGCCGCAGTGCCTCGGATGCGGCCGGGGTGCACCAGCAGCGCTTGACCATGGAGGAGATCATCTGTTCGACGTCGAAGTTGTCCATACAGCTCTCACACATGAGCAGATGGCTGCGGATCTCGTCGGCAGTGGCCTCGGGCAGCTCACCGTGCAAGAAGGCCTGCACGCTGTTCAGCGCAAAAGTGCAGCTGTCCTCGCGGACCTCCGCCGCAGGAACCTGTTCGTCTCGCATCTCAGTCATTGTGCGACCGTCTCCCGATACCGTTCAGTCATTGTGCGACCGTCTCCCGATACCGTGTTCGTTGGCGAAGTCAGCCAGCGACTTGCGCAGTTGCGCCCGCCCACGATTGAGCCGTGACATCACGGTTCCGATCGGCGTCCCCATGATCTCCGCGATCTCCTTGTAGGAGAAGCCCTCCACATCGGCCAGCAGCACGGCCTCACGGAACTCCCCGGACAGCTTGTCGAGCGCCTCGGTGACCGCGGCGTCCGGAATCCCCTTGAGGGCCTCCATCTCCGCGGAAGGGGTGCCCGTCGAGTCGTGGGAGGCCGCCTTGGCGAGCTGCCAGTCCTCGACGTCGTCGCCGGAACCGGTCTGCGGTTCCCGCTGCGCCTTCCGATAGCTGTTGATGTAGGTGTTCGTGAGGATCCGGTAGAGCCAGGCCTTCAGGTTCGTGCCCGGCCGGAACTGCCGGAACGAGCTGAACGCCTTCGCGTAGGTCTCCTGCACGACATCCTCCGCGTCGGCGGGGTTTCTCGTCATGCGCAGGGCCGCGCCGTACAACTGGTCCAGGTAGACCATCGCATCGCGCTCGAAGCGTTGGGCCCGCTCTTCGTCGGTCTCCGTATCGCGCACGTCAACGTCCTCGGCGGTATCGTTCTCACCGGCCGGGTCACTCTTGGCAGAAGCGGCAATCGTCATCACATACGACATTACCGGACTGGCGGTAGCTGTCTTCGTGGGCACGCTTGCGAAACGCTCCCGCGCATCGCCTTATTCCCGGGCATCGGGTGGCGCCGCTGTCGGGTCGGGCCCCCCGGGGAGGGGGTCCTCGAGCGCGGCGGAGTCATTGCCGACCTTGTTGACCTCCGTGCTCACCGGGTGGGCGGTCATCTCGTGGCCCTCCGGCACGTGTACCAGCGACAGCGCCGCCCGCGCATCGGTGAGGGAACGGTCCATCCAGTCCGCCCAGTTCTCACGGGCGACCTGCACCGGCATCCGGTCGTGGATGTGGCCGAGCTCGTCGCTCGCGGATGTGGTGAGGATCGCGCAGCTGGCCAGCCACTCCCCTGCCGGAGTGCGCCAGAACTCGAACAGGCCCGCCATGGCCATCGGCCCCCCGACGACCGGCCGGATGAAGTAGGGCTGCTTCGCGGCGCTGCCCGTACCCCCCGTGCGGTACCACTCGTAGTAGCCGTCGGCCGGCAGCAGGCACCGGCGTCTGGCCGCCGCAGCGCGGAATGAGGGTTTCTCGGCGGCAGTCTCCAGGCGGGCATTGATGGGATTCGGGCCCGAGCCCGGGCCCTTGGACCAGCTCGGCACCAGACCCCAGCGCAGACCCACCAGTGCCCGGCCCTGTTCGGAGGCCTCGGGACGCAGCACGGCCGGCACCGTCTGGGTGGGCGCGATGTTGTAGTGCGGGGCGAGCCAGTCGGGCCGCCCGCCGTCCGAGTGGCCTGCCGGGTGCGTCTCGCCGTCCACGCCGGTCAGTTGGTCGATCTCGAAGATCTCGATCAGCTCGTCCGGGTCCGCGCTCAACGCATATCTGCCGCACATGCCCACAACGGTATTGCCGCCCCACCGGGAACCGGGCGCGCGGGAGTTTTCCGCCGAAGATCGCCAAGTGGTTTCACTGCGCCACCGCAACGGGTAGGAATGGACCATGTCACTGTTGCGATTCACCTCCCGTGCCCTGTTTGCCTCGTGGTTCGTCGCCCAGGGCGCCCGCAATGTGCTGAATCCGGGCCCGGCGACCGAGAAGCTCGCCCCGACGATCAACCGTGTCGTGGGCACCGCGAAGAGCATCCTGCCCGACGAGTTGTCCAGCCGCCTTCCCGAGACCGCGCCGACGTGGGTGCGGCTGACCGGTGCCGCACAGTTGCTGGCCGGGCTCGGCTACACCGTCGGCATCGCGCGCCGGCCCAGCGCCGCCGTCCTCGCCGTCACCACCGGCCTCACGCTGCCCTCCGCGATCAGTGGGCTCCGCCGCGACGGCGTGTCCAAGGGTCTTGACCAGCTGCTCACCGTGGGGGCCCTCTTCGGCGCCGCGGTGCTCGCCGCCCAGGACACCGAGGGCAGGCCCAGCCTGAGCTGGCGCGCCCGTTCGGGGGCCCAGCAGGCCGTCGAACGCGTCCAGGACATCACCGACCAGGCCGTCAGCAAGGTGCAGGAGGTCGCGAGCTGAGCCAGCCCGGCGACTAGCCTGATGGCCATGACTACGCCGCCTGACGCGACCACCGCCCCGGACCGCTCGTGGCCCGCCCCGAGCCCTGACCATCCCCTGCACGCCGTCGTCCAGGTACCGGGCTCGAAGTCCGAGAGCAACCGGGCGCTCGTCCTGGCAGCGCTGTCACAGGGCCCCAGCACCATCCGCGGCATCCTCCATGCCCGCGACACCGACTTGATGATCGATGCCCTGGCCGCGCTCGGAACGGTCTTCGACGTGGCCCAGGACGGCACCGTCACCGTCCACCCCGGCCCGCTGCATGCCAGCGACGGTGCCATCGACTGCGGGCTCGCCGGGACGGTGATGCGCTTCGTCCCCCCGGTGGCAGCTCTCGCCCCGGGCCGCACCCACTTCACCGGCGACGAGCGTGCGAGTGAGCGCCCGTTGGCCCCACTGCTCTCCGGGCTGCGCCAGCTGGGCGCCACCGTCAACGCAGATGCCGTCCCCTTCACCCTCGACGCCCCCGAACGGCTCGGCGGTCGTGAGGTGACCATCGACTCGAGTGCCTCGAGCCAGTTCGTCTCGGGGCTATTGCTCGCGGCACCGCTGTTCCCCCGCGGCATCGACCTGCGTCACGAGGGCGGCACGCTGCCCTCTGCCCCGCACATCGCCATGACCGTCGCGATGCTCGCCCGCCACGGTGTCCGGCTCACGGCCGATCCACAGGGCGCCCACTGGACCGTCGAGCCCGGGCCGATCACCGCGGTGGACGAACACATCGCACCCGACCTCACGAATGCCGCCGCCTTCCTGGTGGCCGGTCTGCTCACCGGCGGCGCCGTGCAGATCAGCGGCTGGCCGCGCGGCACCGACCAGCCCGGACGCCTCATCGGGCCGGTCGCGGCGCTCATGGGCGCCACCCTGACCACCACTGCCCAGGGCTTCACGGCGAGCAGCGAGCAGCTGAGCGGCGCGGTCCTCGACCTGCACGACGCCAGCGAGCTCACGCCGGTCGCCGCCGCGCTCGGCGTCGCGGCACGCGGCACCACCACCATCACCGGCGTCGCCCACATCCGGGGGCACGAGACCGACCGGATCACGGCCATCGCCACCGAGCTGTCGCGGATCGGAGTGCCGGTGAGCGAGCGGCCCGACGGGCTGGTGATCGGCGGAATGGCCGGCCGACTCGACGAGCTGCACCCCAGCAGCGGGGACGGTCTGTTCGCCTGTTACCGCGACCACCGGATGGCCCACCTGGGGGCCCTGCTCGGCCTGCTCGTGCCGGGTCTGCGACTCGACGACGTCGGCTGCACGTCCAAGACGATGCCCGACTTCGCCGAGCGCTGGACCGCCATGACGCAGGGCCGATGAACGCGCGCCCCACCCGCGGAGCCATCGGGCTCGGCACCGACTTCGACAGCCATGACTTCGGCCGCCCAGCCCGGCACAGCCGGCCGCGGACCAAGCAGCGCCCCGACTACTCCGACGCTCCGCTCGCCACGGTCTTCACGGTGGATCGCGGCCGCTACCACTGCCTGCTCGACATCGACGGCACGCCCCGGCCGCTGGTCGCCACCAAGGCGCGCCGGATCGGGCGCAAGGGGGTCATCGTCGGTGACCGGGTCCACGTCGTCGGGGACACCAGCGGGCGCGAGGGCAGCCTGGCCAGGATCGTCGAGGTGGCGCCGCGCCGCACCGTACTCAACCGCACCGCGGACGACACCGACCCCACCGAGCGGCCGATCGTGGCCAATGCCGACCAGCTCGTCGTCGTGGCCTCCCTCACCGACCCTCCGGCCCGGCCCGGGATGATCGACCGGGTCCTGGTGGCCGGATATGTCGCGGGTGTCGCGCCGATCATCTGCCTGACCAAGTCCGATCTCACCGATCCGAGCCCACTGACCGAGCTCTACGAGCCGCTCGACGTGCCGATCGTCGTCACCGAGCCCGGCAGCGATCTCGGCCCGCTCCGCGCGCTGCTCGCCGGCAAGGTGACGGTGCTGGTCGGGCACTCCGGGGTGGGCAAGTCGACCCTGATCAACCGGCTGGTCCCCGACGCCGGCAGGCGCACCGGGCACGTCAACGATGTCACCGGCAAGGGCCGGCAGACCTCCACCTCGGCCGTGGCGCTCGAGCTGCCGGCAGCGGACGGGCAGCTCGAGGATCCGGGCTGGGTCGTCGACACGCCGGGAGTGCGGAGCTTCGGCCTCAGTCATGTCCACCCCGAGGCGATCCTGGACGCCTTCGGTGACCTGTCGGCCTTCGTGGCGGACTGCCCCCGCGGGTGCACCCACCACGCCGACGCGCCCGAGTGCGGTCTGGACGCAGCGCTGGCCCGCGGCGAGCTGTCCGCAGCACGGCTGGCTTCGCTGCGAAGGATCCTCGACGCGGTCGACCATCCGTCCTACGAGAACGGCTGAGGGTCCGGCGCAGCCGGCCTGTCACGGGCTGGTGGCCGGCAACGATAGAGTCATCACCATGGCTGATGCGCCCGATTTCACCGATGACCTGCGTCTGGCCCACCTCATGGCGGACAATGCCGACTCCCTCACCACAAGCCGTTTCAAGGCCCTGGACCTCAAGGTCCGGAGCAAGGCGGACCACACTCCGGTCTCCGAGGCCGACCAGGCGGTGGAGGCCGCGGTGCGCCGCACCCTCGCCACTGCCCGTCCCCGCGACGCCGTGCACGGCGAGGAGATGGCGGACACCGGGCAGGGGCCACGCACCTGGATCGTCGATCCGATCGACGGCACCGCGAACTATGTGCGAGGTGTCCCGGTCTGGGCCACGCTCATCGCCCTGCGCGTCAACGGCGAGGTCTGCGTCGGGGTGGCCAGCGCACCCGCGCTGGGCAGGCGGTGGTGGGCGGCGAAGGGTTCGGGCGCCTTCACCGGCAAGACCCTGCTCTCCCCCACCCGCATCCAGGTGTCGAAGGTCGACACCGTCGAGGATGCCTTCCTGTCCTATTCGTCGATCGGCGGGTGGATCAAGGACGGACGCGGTCAGGGCTTCGTCGACCTCATCCGGGACTGTGGCCGGACCAGGGCATTCGGCGACTTCTTCAGTTACATGCTGGTCGCCGAGGGATGCGTCGACCTGGCCTGCGAGCCGGACCTGGCCCTGCACGACATGGCTGCGCTGGACATCATCGTCCGCGAGGCGGGCGGCCGGTTCACCAATCTCGACGGCGTTCCCGGCCCGGTCGGCCCCGGCGCGCTGGCCACCAACGGACACCTGCACGAGACGGTGCTCTCCAGGCTCGCCCGAACCGCCAAGAAGGACTGAGCCGGCGCCGGCCGGCGCTGCGGTTGCGGGCAGCCGGCCGGAGCACCCTCAGGCGGAGGACTCCTCGCCCAGCGATCCGGTCAGGTAGCGCTGCAGGGTGGGGCCCACCGCGCGCACCAGCTCGTCCTCCGGCATCGAGGCGACCGGCTCGACCCGCATCACCAGACGGGCGAGCATGAGCCCGATCACCTGGGAGCCGGCCAGCGCGACGCGCAGCGGTCCGCTACCGGCGGGGTGGTCGATGCGTGGACCGATGGCCTCCAGGACCAGCTGACCGATCATTCCCTGGACAAGCTGCGGGCCGTCCTGGGAGGCGATGAGGGTGCGTATCGCCGGAACGATGGCCTCGGAGGCCGGCGAATTCCACAGTGCGATCAACCCGCGCACCAGGCTCTCGCCCAGCTCGTCGAGCGGCACCTCGACCAGTGAGTCCGCCAGCACCGAGGGGCTGAACGGCAGGTCGATGGCCGCCTCGAAGAGCTGCTTCTTGGTGCCGAAGTAGTGGTGCACCAGCGCCTGGTCCACGCCGGCCTGCACAGCGATCGACCGCACGGAGGTGCCCGTGAATCCACCCCGGGCGAACGCGGCGCGGGCCACCTGCAGGATCCTGGCCCGGGTCTGCTCTGCGCTCATCGGGTCATCCTCGGCATCGTCAGCGACGCCACGAGCAGCGAGAGCAGCCCGAAGCCGGCCAGCACGACGAGCTTGCCGAGGATCTGGGGCCCCGGCGCCGCGTCCGTGCTGATCACGCCCAGGGCGTCCACCGCATAGCTCATCGGCAGGGCGTCCGAGATCCAGGTGAGCAGGCCGGGCATCTGGTCGCGGGCCACCAGCAGCCCGCACAGGAAGATCTGGGGACCGATGATGACCGGCATGAACTGCACGGCCTGGAATTCGGTCCGGGCGAATGCGCTGGTCAGCAGGCCGAGCGCGACGCCGACCACCGCGTCGAGGGCAGCTATCAGCACGACCCAGAAGGGCGACCCCGCAGTGCTCAGACCGAGGAACCAGTAGGCGACCCCGCACAGCAGGAGCGCCTGGGCGACGGCCGTGAGGGCGAAGCCGGCGGCGTAGCCCGCGAGCAGGTCACCCCGGTGCAGCGGTGTGGTCCACAGGCGCTCGAGTGTCCCGGAGGTCCGCTCGCGTTGCATCGCGACCGAGGTCACCAGGAACATCACCAGCATCGGCAGGATGCCGAGCATCGTCAGGGCGATGTGGGGGAAGACGGGAGGCGTGTGCGGGGCCACCGGTACGTCGCGGTAGACGAAGTGGAGGAGCACGAGCAGGCCGGTGGGCACGGCGAGGATCAGCCCGATGGTGCGCCGGTCGGCGAGCAGCTGGCGCAGGACGCGTGCCGCGGTGGCGGAGAAGGTCCTGGGGTTCATCGCTGTCCTGACTGTCCGCAGGAATCGTCGGCCCGGCGTGGCCCGGAGGTGAGCAGCCTGAGAAAGGCCTCGTCCGGGCTCGACGCGTGCGTGCTCGACAACAGCGAGCCGGGCGTGAACCGCCCCAGCACCGCTCCCTCGCGCATGAGCACGAGCCGGTCGCAGCGGAGCGCCTCGTCCATCACGTGGCTGGAGACCAGCAACGTGCACCCCTGGCGGGCGAGTTCCCGGAACTGGCACCACAGGTCCTCCCTGGTCACCGGGTCGAGGCCGACGGTGGGCTCGTCGAGCACCAGCAGATCGGGCTGCCCGACGAGGGCGCAGGCCAGCGAGACGCGGTTGGCCTCACCGCCCGACAGCGTGGAGACCCGCTGACTGTCACGGGCGGTCAACCCGACGGCGCCGATCACCTCGTCGACCCGCGAGTGCGCGCAGCTGGCGAGCGCCCCGGAGTAGGCGACGTTCTGCCGCACGCTGAGGTCTCCGTAGACCGCGCCCTGCTGGGTCATGTAGCCGATCCGCCCGCGCAGGCGACGGCTGCCAGCCGGCTCCCCGAGCACGGTGACACGCCCTCTCGTGGGCCTCTGGACGCCCACGACGGCGCGCATCAAGGTGGTCTTGCCGCAGCCGGACGGCCCCAGCAGCCCTGTCACCTCGCCGCGGGGCAAACTCAGGCTCACCTCGCGGAGGATCTCGCGATGCCGCTTGGTGACGCCCAAGTCGTCCACGAGGACCACTCCGGAGGCGTCCGGGTGCTGGCCGGACGGTCCGGGAGAGCTCGGCGCGATGCGTTCATCACCCGATGAATTCATCATGTGATGAACAGTAACCGCGTGATCTCCCCCGGTCAATCACCCCGCAGGTGAATTCCGCCCGACCGGTCTGTGCGCCCCTGGTGACCGGGGTCAGCTGGCCCTGATGACGCGGCAGGCGATGGTGTTCGGCACGTGTGCCAGGTCGTCGACCCACCCGTCGGAGGCCGCGGTGACGTCGGTGACGGCGTAGCCGAAGCTGCCCTTCGTGTTCAGTGCCTGGAAGGCGATGTTCGCGTCGTGCTTCGACAGCACGGAGTTGAGCTGGGCCATCACACCCGGGACGTTGCGGTGGATGTGCGTGACCCGCACGCCGCTCGGTGCCGGGGTGGTGACCTCGGGAAGGTTGACGCTCATCGAGGTGGCGCCGGTCTCGATGTACTCGTGGAGCTTGTTGGCCACATAGCGCCCGATGTCGTACTGGGCCTCCTGGGTGGAGCCTCCGACATGGGGGGTCAGGATGACATTGGGCAGACCCTGCAGCGGCGAGACGAAGGGCTCACCGGAGGAGCGGGGCTCCTTGGGGTACACGTCGACGGCGGCCCCGGCCAGGTGACCGGACCTCAGCGACTCGGCCAGCGCCTCGTCGTCGTAGACGAATCCACGCGACAGGTTGAGGAACAGTGAACGGGCGCGCATCGCGGCGAACTGGTCGGCGCCGAAGAAGCCGGTGTTGGCCTCGCGTCCGTCGACGTGGAGGGTCACCGTCTCGGCCTTGGCGAGCAGCTCCTCGAGAGAGTCGCAGCGCTTCGCATTGCCCATCGCCAGGCGGTCCTGGAGGTCGTAGTAGTAGACCCTCATGCCGAAGGCCTCGGCCAGCACGGACAGCTGCGAGCCGATGTTCCCGTAGCCGACGATGCCCAGCGTGCGGCCGCGGACCTCGTGCGAGCCGGTGGCCGACTTGCGCCACTGCCCGGCATGCATCTGCGCGGTGCGGTCGGTGAGGTGACGGGCCATCGCGACGATCTCCGCCATGGCCAGCTCCACGACGCTGCGGGTGTTGGAGTAGGGGGCGTTGAATGCCGCGATTCCATGTTCCGAGCAGGCGTCGAGGTCGATCTGGTTCGTACCGATGCAGAAGGCTCCGATGGCCGTGAGCCCGCTGGACACCCGGCGCAGCACAGCATCGGTGACGTTGGTGCGCGATCGGATACCGAGCAGGTCGACGCCCTTCAACGCGGCCGTGAGCTCGTCCTCACCGAGCGCACCGGAACGGGTTTCCACGTCATAGCCCGCAGCGGTGAGAATGCGGGTGGCTTCGGGATGGATGTTTTCGAGCAGCAGAGCCTTCACGTGGACATTCTAGGGTTTTTGCCCCGTGACACCCCAAACACGGTCTCAGCGGCCGCGGGCCCGCAGGGTCGGCACGCTGGCCAGCAGAGTGCGGGTGTAGTCCTGCCGAGGGGTCCGGTAGACCCGCTCGACCGGTCCGGACTCCACGATCCGGCCGGACTGCATGACGGCCACCGAGTCGCAGATGTGGCGGATGACGGCGAGGTCATGGCCGACGAAGACCAGAGTGAGACCGCGGGCGCGCACCAGCTCGACGAAGAGATTGAGCACGTGGGCGCGCACCGAGACATCGAGGGCGGAGACCGGCTCGTCGGCGAGCAGCACGTCGGGGCGCGCGACGAGGGCACGGGCGATCGCCACCCGCTGTCGTTGGCCGCCGCTCAACTCGTGCGGATAGCGGGTCGCCGTGTCGGGCTCGAGTTCCACCTCGGCGAGCACCTGCACCAATCGTGCCCGTGGGTCGGTGGGCACCTCGCCGCGACGCCGCAGCAGCGGGGAGCGCAGCGGCTCGGTGACGATGTCGGCCACCTTCATCCGGGGGTCGAGCGAGCTGTTCGGGTCCTGGAAGACCATCTGGACGCTCGAACGCAGCTCGCCGAGCTCCCGGGCGGGTACCGAGTCGATGCGCCGCCCGCGGAAGCTGACCTGCCCGGAGCTGGGCGCGATGATCGCGGCCATCAACCGAAGCAGCGTGGACTTCCCCGAACCGGACTCCCCCACGATCCCCAGCCGCTGACCGGCCATCACGTCGAGATCGACGCCGTCGACGGCCGTCACCGGGTTGCCGCCGCGGCTGCGCCGGAAGTGCTTGCGCAGCTCGCGCACACTGAACTCCGCCTGCTGCTCGCTCATCGTCGGTCCTCCGAACCGTCCCAGAAGTCCTCGATCACCGGGAGCTGCTCGCCGGGCGCGACGTCGTCGATGTGGGCGGTGGCCACCAGCCCGCGGGTGTAGGGATGCCTGGCGCCGGTGAGCAGGCGCGACAGCGGGCCGGCCTCCACGATCCGGCCCCGGTACATGACGAGCACCTCGTCGCAGATCTGCGAGACGACCGCCAGGTCATGGCTGATGAACAGGCAGGCCGCCGCGACGTCGGCGAGCCCCCGGTCCAGCACGTCGAGCACCCTGGCCTGCACGGTGACGTCGAGCGCGGTGGTGGGCTCGTCGCAGATGATGAGGTCCGGGTGGTTGACCAACGCCATCGCGATCATCACACGCTGCCGCTGGCCACCGGACAGCTGGAAGGGATAGCTCTCCGAGATGCGCCCGGGATCGGGAAGGCCCACCTCCTCCAGCATCTGGCAGACCCGTTCGCGGGCATGTCCGGCGGGGGCGCCCTGGTGGAGGCGGACCACCTCGGCGACCTGGCGCCCCACCGTCATCGTCGGGTCGAGCGCAGTCATCGGCTCCTGGAAGACCATCGACATGTCGCGGCCCCGCATCCGCGACATCCGGGCGTCGGGCAGTCCCACCAGCTCCTTGCCGCGGAATCTGATCGAACCGGAGAGCTCGGCGGTGTCCGGGAGCAGGCCCATGATCGCCAGCGCCGTCACGGACTTCCCCGAGCTCGACTCGCCGATCAGCCCGACCCGCTGTCCCGGGGCGATCGAGAAGCCGATGCCGTCGACGGCGGGCCGGCGTCCCCTGCCGAAACGGACCCCCAATTCCTCCACTGTGAGCAGCTCGTCCATCTCAGCTCACCGCCCTCAGCCGCGGGTCGAGTGCATCGCGCAGGCCGTCGCCGAGCAGGTTGAAGCCGAGCACCGCCACCGCGATGAGCAGACCCGGCCACAGCAGCTGCAGCGGCGCCTGGTAGATGTACTTCTGCGCGTCGTAGAGCATCCGCCCCCAGCTCGGTGTGGTCGGCGGTGTGCCGACACCCAGATAGCTCAGGCCCGCCTCGGCCAGGATCGCCAGACCGAAGCTCGTGGAGGTCTGCACCAGCACCAGTGGCGCGATGTTCGCCAGGACGTGACGGGCCGCGATCGCCGGCCACCCGATCCCGCTCGCGCGAGCCGCGGCGACGAAGTCCCGCGACATGACGCCCCGGGTGGCCCCGTGCGCCACGCGGGCGAAGGCGGGCACCGTGCTCACGCCGATCGCCACCATGGCCGTGGCCGTCGACGCCGAACCGCGCGCCGCCGCCAGCAGGATCGCCAGCAGCAGGGCGGGGAAGGCATAGAGCACATCGCTGCACCGCATGATCGCCCGGCCGGCCCGGCCGGCGACCATGCCCGCCCAGATGCCCAGCGGGACGCCGACCAGCGCGCCGATCCCGACCGAGACGATGCCCACCAGCAGGCAGATGCGGGCACCCACGAGAAGCTGGGAGAAGATGTCGCGCCCGAAGCCGTCGGTGCCGAGCAGATGTCCCGCTCCCGGACCGGCCAGCGCCTGGGCTGCCTGGACCTGCAGGGGATCGTAGGGCGTCCAGAAGAGCGCCACCAGCGCCAGCAGGACGACCAGGGCGACGCACCCGGCACCGATCACCAGGCTCACCCGCCTCATCGCCCCTCCTCCGTGCCGGGTGCGCGAAGCCGCGGGTCGGCCAGCCGCGCGGCGAGATCGACCACGCCGTTGATGACCAGCACCAGCGCCACCTGGATCATGACGATGGTCTGCACCACCGGCAGGTCCCGCTGGTTGACGGTGCTGAGCAGCAGGGAGCCCAGGCCGGGGAGCACGAAGACGTTCTCGATGACGATCGCCCCGACGAACAGCGTGGCGAGCTGCAGCCCGAGCACGGTGAGCACCTGGAGGCTGGCATTGCGCAGGCCGTGGCGCAGCACCGCGGAGCCGAAGCGCCAGCCCACCGCCCTGGCAGTGCGGAAGTAGTCCTCGCCGAGCACCTCGATGAAGGCGGAGCGCACGTAGCGGACGAGCACCGCCGACTGGACGATCGCCAGCGAGACCACCGGGAGCACCAGGTGGCGTGCCCATTCGAGGGGATCCTCGCCCAGTGGGACGTATCCGTTGGCCGGCAGCCAGCCGAGCCGGACCGCGAAGACCACGACGAGCAGGATGCCGGCCAGGAAGGCCGGAACTGCCATCCCGACCTGGGACAGGCCCGACAGCAGGACACCGTCGGCGTGCTTGCGCCGCAGGGCCGCGACGATCCCGACCGGCAGGGCGAGCAGGACCGCCAGCGCCATGCCCAGCAGCACCAGCCAGCTCGTCACCGCCAGCTTCGGGGCGATGATGGCCAGCACGGGACGGCCGCTGAGGGCCGAGCTGCCGGCGTCCCCGCTGAGCAGGCCGCCCACCCACTCGACGTAGCGCAGCGGCCACGGGCGGTCCAGGCCCATCGAGGAGCGCAGCGAGGCGATGGCGGAGGCGTCGGCGTTGGGCCCGAGGATCGTGCCCGCGACGTCACCCGGCAGCAGGTTCACGACCATGAAGATGATGAGCGAGGCGACGAGGAGCGTCGCCACGAACACCAGCAGCTGGCGTCCGATCGTCCCGGCGACACGCACCAGGCCGCCTCAGAAGTCCTTGGACGAGATCGTCGTGAGATCGAAGCTGTCGGAGGTGAGGTTCTGCGCCACCCCGGACAGGTCGGCCCTGGTCACGACGAGGTTGGCGAGCAGATAGAGGAAGTCCGCGGCGGCATCGGTGGCCAGCAGCTCGGCCGCCTTCTTCATGAATCCCACCTGCTCGTCGGACGGCCCGGTCTGGGCCTGCTCGATGAGGGTGCGGAATTCGGCGTTGTCGTAGTGCCAGTAGTAGTCGGGATCGGCCCACTTGGTGATGTCGCGGCCCTCGACATGCCCGACGATCGTCATGTCGTAGTTGCTCTTCGTGAGCACCTCGTCGATCCAGCGCGCCGGGAAGTCGAGCTGGTCGACGGTGACCGTGATGCCCACGTCCTTGAGGGCGCTGGTCACGAAGGTCGCCGCGGCCGTCGCATAGGGCAGCGTCGGCACGCGCAGCGCGAGGTTGAGGTCCGAGGAGTGCCCGGCCTCCGCCAGCAGGCTGCGGGCCTTCTGCGGATCGTAGGGGTAGGTGTTGGACAGGTCCTCGTACCAGGGATCGGTCGGCGGGACCATCGAGCCGATGAGCAGACCGTGGCCGTCCGCGACGGTCTGCAGCAGCTCCTTGCGGTTGATCGCGTAGTTGATGGCCTGGCGCACCCGGATGTCCTTGAACACCGCACGCGAGTGGTTGAAGCCCATCACGACCTCGGCCATCGTCGTGCCGTCGAGGATCGTGAACCGGCTGGTGTCCTTGAACTGCCCGAGCGACTGGGGCGCCTGGTCGTTGGTGATGAGGTCGAGGTCGCCGCTGCTCAGCGCGGCATTCTCGGCGTTGGCGTCCGCGTAGTACTTGAAGCTCGCCTTGTCGAACTTGGTGGGCGTGCCCCAGTAGTTCGCATTGCGGCCCAGGCTGAGCGAGTCGCCCTGGTTCCAGGCGCTGAAGACGAACGGGCCCGAGCCCGCCGGCGTCACGTCGAGGGTCGACAGCTTCGAGGGGTCGTAGACGATGCCGGCGGTCTGGGCCAGGAAGTAGAGGAGATCGTTGTCGCGGTGCCGCAGCGTGATGACGAGCGTGGTCGCATCGCTCGCAGTCACCGTCCCGATCGCAGCCAGCTGCGCCTTGAGGGTCGCCAGGGACTTGGAGTCACCGATGATCCGGTCGAGCGAGGTCTTGACGGCCGTCGCGTCGAGCACCGTGCCGCTGGCGAACTTGGCGTTCGGCTCAAGGGTGAAGGTGTAGCTCAGGCCGTCGTCACTCTGGGTCCAGCTCTTCGCGAGCAGCGGCTGGAAGTCACCCTTGGCATCGACCTTGAGCAAGGTCTCGTAGACGTTGTAGAGCAGCGCCTGCGAGATGGCTGCGGCAGTGTTCCTCGAGGGATCCAGCGCATCGGGCGAGGCAGTGGCGCCGATGACCAGATTGCGCACCTGGGCCTCGCTCGCACTGTCCCGGGAGCCGGACGAACAGCCCACCAGGGAGACCAGCGAGCCGGCGAGTGCCGCGCCGAAGAGCGGCCGGCGGCCGATCCTGAAGTCCATGGAGTTCCCCTCGTCATGTACGAGCGATCGACCCGCACCAGAGCACCGACATTCTACAGTCTGGCCGTCGGGGACCAGCCCGAGCAGCCGGCCACGACTCCTGCACAACCTCCGATTTGGCGTCATGACCGACTTCGAGTAAAGTGGTGAGAGCGACGCGGGGTGGAGCAGCTCGGTAGCTCGCTGGGCTCATAACCCAGAGGTCACAGGTTCAAATCCTGTCCCCGCTACCATGTGAAAGCCGCTCTGGCCAGGTGGAACAAACCTGACCAGAGCGGCTTTTCGCTGCCCGGGGATCCCGGGCAGCCCGGCCGGATCACGCTGATGTGCCGAGTCCCGATGCCGTGGGAAGCTCGTCACGCCACGGCGGATCAGCGCCGACCCGAGAGACCGTGATGGCGGCAATGGCGGCGCAGCGCTGCAGGATGGCACGCAGACTGCCGGCGTCGATCCGGGCCAGGGCACCGCGCCGGGCAGCCCCCAGCAGGCCGGCAGACCACAGCCCGTCGACGAGACCGGCCATGAAGGAGTCACCTGCCCCCACCGTGTCGGCCACCGCGACCTGGGACGAGTGCACTCGCAGCTCGAGACCGGCGGCGGTCCGCGCCACGACATCGCCGGCTCCACAGGTCATCACGACCAGGGCCGGGCCGAGGGCGAGCCAACCGGTCAGCACCTCGAGGGGGTCCGTGCCCTGCCCCAGCCAGACCAGGTCCTCGTCGGAGGCCTTGACGACATCGGCGAGCGCCACGGACCTCTCGACCGCAGCACGTCCGGCGACGGGATCGGGCATGAGATCGGGCCGGATGTTGGGGTCATAGCTGATGGTCGCCGAGGCCCGGGCCCTGGCCAGCGCCTCGTGCACCACCGAGGCCCCCGGATCCAGGACCGTCGCGAGCGATCCGGCATGCACCACGGGGCAGTCCTCCGGGATCTCCACCGACGGGAGCGACCATTCGAGGTCGAAGACATAGCTGGCGTGGCCGTCCTCGTCCAGGGTGGCGGTCGCCGTGGAGGTCTTGGCAGCCCCGTGCGCGCCGGCACCCGTCCTCACACCGGAGGCAGCGAGGTGCGCATCGATGAGCCCGCCTCGCCGGTCGCGTCCGTACCAGGTGGCGAGCTCGACATCACGCCCGAGCCGCGCCAGCCCGATCGCCACGTTCATCGGGGAGCCGCCCGGCAACTCGCTGCGCCGGCCGCCGCGCTCCACCGCGTCGATGAGCGACTCCCCGATGACAAGCGCCGTTCCCGAGCCACCCAGCCTCGATGCGTCCATCCCGACCCGACCTCCTCGATCACCCGCCGACGGCCGTCCTCCGACGCCCCGGCACACAGACACGGCTCACTGACCCGAGACGCTGAACTCGAGACCCTCGGGATGTCGCATGACCGCACACGTGAAGCCGCTGCCGTCGGGCAGCCGGTCCTCAGCCGCCACGCTAGTGGCCGCCGGCCGGACGGGTCGACCCGCTCGCTCAGACGTTGGGCTCCCCACAGACACCGAGCCCGCGGGTCCTGATGGGCACCCCCGCCGCGTCGACGAGGGTCTTCTCCTCGTCCGCCGCGCCGTCGGCGAGCGCGGCCGCCACCGCCTCCACGCTGTCCGCATCGGGCTCCGGACCGAAGCAGATCTGCCCGGAATCGCCCAGCACGGGAGTCTCGACATGGAAACCCATGTCGGCGATCATCGCGCGGTCGTCGCTGCCCGACTGTCCCTCGCTGGTCAGATAGTCGCCCAGGAAGATGGAATTGCACACCTCCAGCACGAGTGGCTGCAGGGTGCGCAGATGATATTCACGGCCCGCTGCCGAGCGCACCTCGCGGTCGGGATGGACCATCCGCACCATCGAGAGAATACGCAGGCAACGCTGCGGGGTGAGTTCGCGGTGGGCCGCCAGCCTGGTGCCCTCGAAGGGGAGCAGGAAGTTCACCGGCACCGACTCGGCGTCCAGCTCCCTGAGCGCCAGGGCGACCTCGACCAGTTGCTCGTCGGTCTCCCCCATGCCGGCGATGAGGCCGGTGCACGGGCTGATCCCGGCGCGCCGCGCGGTCTGCATCGTGGCCACCCGGTCCGCATAGCTGTGCGTGGAGCAGATGTCGCCGTAGTGGGACTCGGCGGTGTTGAGATTGTGGTTGTAACGGTCCGAACCGGCCTCGTGCAGGGTCTTGGCCTTGTCGTCGTCGAGGAAGCCGAGGCAGGTGCAGATGTGCAGATTGGGATGCTCGCGGTGGATGCGGGCGACGACGCCGGCCACCTTGGCCACCTCGCGCCGGGAGGGTCCGCGACCTGCCGCGACCAGGCAGACGGTGGATGCCCCGTGTTCCACGCCGGCCTCGACGGCGCGGTGCACCTCGTCCTCGTCGGCCCAGGTGTAGCGCGGGATCAGCGCGCTGGAACCCAACGACTGGGAGCAGTACGCACAGTCCTCGGGACACAATCCCGATTTGAGGTTGACCAGGTAGTTCAGCCGCACGCCGGTGCCGAAGAAGCGCCGACGGACACGGCCCGCGGCGGCCACCACGCTCATCGTCTCCGCGTCGCTGGCGTGCAGTATCGCCAGTGCCTGCTCGGCACTCACGGACTCACCGCGCATCGCCTGCGCGGTCATCTCCTCCAGCTCGCCGGTCTCCATCGGTCACCCTCCCACGTCCGGGGAGGACCTCGGCGACCCGTCGTCACCGGCTCGTTCCCCTGCTCTCCTCCCAGAGCGTAGGACATCGCCCTGAACAGTGTTCAGGCAGGGTCGGAACAGCGTTCAGGACAGGAGCATGCAGCCCGATTCAGCGGGCGAACTCGTCGCGTGCGAGGCCGATCAGCCGCCCGAGCACTGCCCCGCCCGAGGCATTGGAGCCGTTGTGCTCGTACTCGCTGGTCACCCAGGTGCGCATCTGGGGCAGCAGGGCCGCGGTCTGGAGCGAGTAGGCCAGCGGCACATAGGCATCGTTGGCGTAGATCGCGGCAGCGCAGGGAACCTGGACCTCGCCCAGGGCGTCGGCGTCGTAGAGCTTGGGCCAGACCTGCTCGGCCAGGATGTTCGCGCAGGCCGTCCAGGGACGCAGCGAGGAGTCCTCCTCGAACCACTCCGGGAAGACGTGCTCGCCGGTGAGCAGCGTCGGGTCCGCGCGGAACTCGTCGGGCAGCGTCCGGGCAGCGGCCCAGCGCGTCGCGACCCCGTCGGCATAGGACGACTCGTGGATGACCGTGTAGAGCGGATTGCGCCCGCCGAAGGGAAGCAGGTCGGCGAGGTCGTAGCGGAAGGCTCGCGAACCGGGATCGTATTCGAGCAGATAGTGGAGCTCGGCCGCCCCGGCGGAGCCGCCGAGCAGGTGCCCCAGCGAGCGCAGCCGCGAGGGCCCCACCACGTCGCCGTTGGGAGTGCGGATCGCTTCCTCGTCCGCGAGTGCGAGCAGCCTGCGCATCCGCTCCCGGTCCTGTGGGAATCGCGTGTAGAACTGCTCCGACTTGACCGCCAGGGTGCGGTAACAGGCCGCATAGATGTCCTCGCAGCCACGGCCCACGGCAGGCAGCCCGCCGGTGAAGTAGCCCGCCAGCAGCGAGTCGGGGTGGGTCGACAGGTAGTGCAGCAGGGTGAAGCCGCCGAAGGACTGGCCGAGCACGGCCCATTGGTCCACCCCGAGATGGACGCGCAGGTCCTCGCAGTCCGCGACGATCTCGTCGGCCCTCATGTGGGTGAGGTACTCGGCCTGGTCCTGCGGCGCACCGATCGGCTCGCTCAGCGGGCTGGACAGACCGGTGCCGCGCTGGTCCAGCAGCACGAGGCGGTAGTCCTCCAGCACCCTGGCCAGCCAGCCGGGGTTCTCGGGATCGAGACTCGGCCGGGGCGACTCGCAGCCGGGGCCGCCCTGGAGGAACAGCAGCCAGGGCCGTTCCTCGCCACCGGGCGCACTCACCAGACGCGCGAAGACCTCGATGCTGCGCTCGTCAGCCGGATTGCCGTGGTCGAGCGGAACGTTGATGCGGACCTGCCGGGTGATGAGACCGGGGATGCGTCGTTGCCAAGTCATGGCTCAAGGCTAGGGCCCGGGGCGTCCGAAGGAAGACTTTCGCCGCGCCGGGCTCCGATCCGCCCGGCGCGCCCTGGCTTGTCGTGCGACATCCGTGCCCCGAGCTGCCGCTCCTCTCGCCGGCCGGGAGGCCTGCCGCAGCGTCGCTAAGCTGGCTCGGTGCCCCACTTCGACCTGGCCTACCGGCTCACCGAACACGTGCTGGACAACGGTCTGCGCGTGATCGTCAACCACGACCCGATGGCTCCCGCCGAGGCCGTCAACCTCTGGTACCAGGTGGGCTCCGCGGACGAGCGGGCAGGTGCCACCGGCTTCGCCCACCTCTTCGAGCACCTCATGTTCAGTGGTTCGCGCCAGGTGGGCCCCAGCGAGCACCTGTCCGGCATCGAGGCGATCGGCGGCAGCGCCAATGCCACGACCTCCTTCGACCGGACGAACTTCTTCGAGACCGTCCCCCCGGGAGCGCTCGAGTTCGCCCTGTGGCTCGAGGCCGAGCGGATGGACAGCCTCGCGGTGAACCTCGAGAACGTCACCACCCAGCGCGAGGTGGTCAAGGAGGAGAAGCGCCAGCGCTACGACAATGTGCCCTACGGCGACCAGGTCGAGCTCCTGCTCGCGCTGAACTTCCCCGATGACCACCCCTACGCCCATCCGCCGATCGGCTCGATGGCCGATCTGGACGCCGCCACCGTCGAGGATGCCCAGGACTTCTACCGTCGCTGGTACCGCCCGGACAATGCGGTCCTGTGCGTCTGCGGACCGGTCGCGCCGGACAGGGTCCTCGAGCTGGTGGAACGCCAGTTCGCCCGCATCCGCGCCACGGCGGGCGCCCAGACACGGACTTCCGGCTCCCTGCCGCCGCATTCCGGTGAGCCCAGCACGCTCGTGGAGCGCGCCGTGCCGAGCACGGTCGTGCACCTGTGCTGGCGCACACCGCAGTTCACCGATCCGGCCCACCTGGCGGTCGAGCAGGCACTCGCCATCCTTGCCAGCGGCCAGTCGAGCCGTCTCCCCGAGCTCCTCGAACGCCGCCTCGAAGCCGCGGAGGCGGTGGGTGCCGGGGACTTCGGGATGGCCCGGCAGGTCTCGCTGGGCACCATCACGGCCCGGGTGCGCAAGGGCCACAGCGTCGACGAGGTCGTGGAGGCGGTGCTCACCGAGCTCACCCGGCTCGCCGAACAGGGCCCGACGCCACAGGAGCTGGCGCGGACCAATGCCGGCTTCGACCGCGAGTGGCTCGGCCGGCTGGCCGCCGTGGACGCCCGCGCGGACGAGATCAACAGCTTCGCGAGCCTGGCCGGGGAGCCGGGGCAGGTGAACACGCTGCTCACCAGGGTGCACGCGATCACCGCCGAGGAGATCGCCGGTGCAGCCGCCGGCTGGCTGGCACCGTCCCGACGCGCCACCCTCATCTACCGAGCCCAGGAGGACGCATGACAGTCCACGCAGTGGGTGACCGCCCCGCGGTGCGCGAGGCGGCACCCTGGCACTTCCCCCGCCCGCAGATCCACCAGCTCGACAACGGGCTGAACGTCTGGGCCTTCCAGCTCCCCGGCCAGTACGTGCTGGACATGCAGCTGGTGATGGACATCGCGCTGGGCGACGAGGCCCCCGGGCACGACGGCATCGCCACCCTCGCGCTGCGCTGCAGCGACGAGGGCAGCCGCACCCATCCGGGTTTCGACCTGGCCCGCCGCATCGAGGACGTCGGCGCCGTCTATGACGGCACTGCGGGCTGGTGGGCCACCCAGGCGGGCATCGGCGTGGCCGCCCCGCACGGCGAGGAGGGGCTGAGGCTGCTGCACGAGATCGTGCGCGAGCCCAGCTACGAGCCCTCCGATCTCGCGCGCCACCAGGCCATCCGGCAGGCCGAGATCGACCGCTCGAGGCTCAACTCGGCGTCGATGTCGGGTGCCGCGCTGCGCGAGGCCATGTGGCCCTCCGGCAGCCGTCAGGCGCTCGCCTCGGGAGGCACCTCGGCGGGGATCGAATCGGCACACGCCGAGGGGCTGCGGGCCTTCCACGACCGCTGGTGGCGCCCCGAGGGCGCCACCCTCGTGCTCGCCGGTGACCTGCCCCAAGGACTGACGCAGGCAGCCTGCGAGCTCTTCGGCCGGTGGCCGAGCAGCGGCCTGCATCCGCCGCGCCAGGCC
>JBAQVA010000112.1:0-3246 GCA_049297835.1 Propionibacterium sp. | reverse complement strand
GGGGCCGATCCCGGAACCGGGGTCGGCCCCACCACCTGTCGGAGACGTCCTCGGCCACGATGGGAGAAGGCGGTGGCAGCGCAGGAACTTGGCTGGGAGGACCTGGTCGATCGGCTCGACCGGGCCCGTCACGAACACCACGTCTCGGTCCGTGCCGCAGCCGCCATCGCCGGCGTCCCGCCCTCGACGGTGCAGGGCTGGCTGAACGGACGGCACGTGCCGACACCGGCGCTGCGCGAGAACTTCACCCGTCTGCTCGACGCACTCGAACTGAGCGACGAGTTCCCGGCCGATCTGTGGATCCGGCCCATCATCGTGCGCCAGTCGCTGCACGACGTCCGCGCCCCCTACCTCGGCCTGCGCGACTTCGGGGTCGACGACGTCGACCTGTTCAGGGGCCGCGAGCAGGCCGCCGACGCGCTGGCCGGCCGCGTGCTGGCGCTGCCCTCCGGACGCGGCCTCGTCGCCCTGGTCGGCGTCTCCGGCAGCGGGAAGTCGTCCCTGCTCAGCGCGGGAATCGTGGCGGGCGCCTGCGTGAGCGGCGCTCTGTCGGGATGGCGGGCGCGCGTGCTGGACGTCGCCGATCCGGGCTCGTGGACCGACACCGACGCCGATCTGGTCGTCATCGACCAGTTCGAGGACGGCCTCGCGGCAGGGCGGGCCGAGCAGATGCGGAACGCACTCGAGACCCTCGTCACGCGGTGCGCGGTGATCATCGGACTGCGTTCGGACTCCTTCGCGCAGGCCTGCGAACTTCCGGTGGTGGCCGAGGCGCTCACCCGGCCCTTCCTGCTGAACGCGATGAGCCGCGACGAGCTGCGTGCCGCCATCGTGCTGCCCGCCCGCGAGCTCGGGGCCAGGGTGGACGACGACCTCGTCGAGGTCCTGCTCGACGAGACCCTGCCGCCGGGGGACGCCCATCTCTCGTCCAGCTCACTGCCCCTGCTGGTCTGGGCCACCGGTGACGGCAGGCGGCTCACGCTGGCCGGCTACCGCCGGATGGGTGGTCTGGCATCGGCCATCGAGACGCTGGCCGAGGAGACCTACACCGCCCTGTCGCCCGAACGACGCGTCACCGCCCGGGAACTCCTGCTGCGCCTCATCAGGCCGATCGAGGGTGGCCTGCTCCGCGTCAGCCTGCCCCTCACCGCGCTGGACGAGCAGACCCTGCTGGTGGCCCGCACCCTCGCCGACGCCCGCCTGGTGGAGTTCTCCCGGGACAGCGTGCGGATCAGTCACGATGCCCTGCTCACCCACTGGACACGGCTGCGCGACTGGGTCGAACAGCGCAGGGACGACCTCCATGCCCGCGACACGCTCGCCTCCGCCGCCCAGTTGTGGCGCGACAACGGCCGCGAGCCGGACTCCTTGCTGCCGGTCCGGCGTCTGCCGCTGTTCGCCGAATGGCTCGACGACCCGGCCCGCCAGGGCCTGCTCACCCCCGACGAGAGGGACTTCCTGACAGCCAGTCAGGAGCACTTCGCCTCCCAGCTCGAGTCCGAGCGGCGCGTCTCCGCACGACTGCGACGCGGGCGCGCGACGGCCGTCACGCTCGCCGTGCTCAGCCTGTGCCTGACCCTCGTCGCCACCGGAGCCTTCGTCCGCGCGACCACCGTCCAGCACCAGGCGCAGTCACGCCAGATCGCCGCCGAGGCGAGGGAGCTGCGCTCCGGCGACGCCAATGTGCGGGCCCAGATGGCGCTCGTCGCGGACCACACCTCCGACACCAGGGAGGGCCGCTCCGCGCTCCTGGACGCGAGCTCACTCGACGTACCGGTGCGCTGGCCGGGTGAGGGCTCCGGCGTACTGGCCAGCACGCCCGACGGCTCGGTCGTGGTGCGCGGCGGCGGGCAGGGCGGCGTCACCCTCTGGCGCTCCGAACAGCTCGCCACCACGCCCGGCAGCTCCTGGAAGGCCGATCCCCGGGGAGGGCAGATCTATGCGCTGGCGCTGGCCCGCTCCGCCAACAGGGTGCTGCTGGCGGTGTCCGGCACCGATGGCTTCGCCGCGCTGTGGGACGTGACCGGCACCCCCCGCGAGCTCGCCTCGCTGACCGGGCGCACCGGCAGCGGGAACATCACTGCACTGAGCTTCTCCGCGGACTCGTCCGCGCTGGCAACCGGCGATGCGAACGGCGCCATCCATCTGTGGTCACTGGACATCGCCGGGACACCCCGCGAGCGCGCGAGCGCCACCAACGGCGCGCCGATCAGCGGGCTCGGCTTCAACCCCTCGGCCACCACCCTGTACGCCAGTGGCGGCAACGACAGCGTCGCCCAGTGGACGGTCGCCGGCGATCACCTCTCCCCCGCGACGGCGCTCGGCTACTCCCTGTCAGGTGATCCCGGCGTCCGTTCGCTGAGCCTCGCCGTGAGCCCCGACGGGCGTTGGCTCGTCGCCGGTCTCGCCGCCGGCGCCGCGGCGCGCTGGGAGCTGAGCAGTACCGGCACCCCGGCCACGCTCAACCAGGCGACCTGCTCCTGGGTCAACGCCGTCGCCTTCTCGTCCGACTCCGGCAGCTATGTCACCGGGAGCTCCGGCCAGGTGGTCGGGGTCTTCGACTCCTCCGACGACACCCTGCGCCGCAGACTCACGGGGCCCTCCCTGGTGACCGGGGTCGCGCTGGCCGACCGGCGACCCGTGGCGGTGGGCACCGACGGAACACTGCGCGTCTGGTCGGCGGACGCCCGCCAGCTGCGCTCCGGTGGACGTGCCTTCTACCAGCTGGCGAGCGATGCCCGCGGGAGCGAATGGCTGGCGGCGGCGGTTCCCGGGGAGGACCGGGTCGAGCTGTGGAATCTCCGCGACGGCGTCGAGCGGGCCACCGATGCCGTGCTTCCCGACGGACGCAAGATCTTCAGCGCGGTCTACGTCTCCCCCGGCGGCGACACGCTGATGGCGGGGACGAGCACCGGGCAGGTCGTCGTCTGGCCGCTGTCCGCCACCGGGCCCGGCACCGCGGCCGTCCACCAGCTGTTCCCCTCGACCTCGAGGATCTCGAGCCTGGCGGTCAGTGCCTCCGGATCCCTCGTCGCCGCCACCGAGTACACCGGCACGCACACCGTCCTGTACTCGACCGGCTCCGGGCAGTGGCAACCGGCGGCCCAGCTCGACACCCCTGCGCCCCAGGTGGTGCAGTTCAACCCCGCCGGAACGATGCTCGAGGTGGGACTCGGCCTGAACACCGTGCAGCTGTGGTCGGTGGAGACACCGACCTCCCCCAGGCTGCGCGGCTCTCTCGACGTG
>JBAQVA010000111.1:0-5904 GCA_049297835.1 Propionibacterium sp. | reverse complement strand
GCCACCGCCACCCGCTCGGCATCCGCGCCAGCGCCGTCGCCGGCGACGACGACAGTGCGTCCCGGCATCTCGAGGCTGCCTGCCCCGGCCCGCGGCCGCGGCACGACGTCTCCCCGGCCACTGCCCTCGGCGCCAGTCGTACCAGTGGCGCCAGTGGCACCAGAAGGATCAGCCGACTCCTCGGGGGCCCACGCAGCGGCGGGCACCAGCGGGTCGCGGAAGCAGACGTTGAGCTGGACCGGCCCGGGATCTGCGCCGAGCAAACCGGTGCAGGCGGCCAGCGCACGTCGCACCAGGCCGTCGAGCCGTTCGTCGGCCGGGAAGTCGGCGGGGATGTCCTCCACCCGGCGCATGATCGGGCCGAAGAGCCCGAGCTGGCGGGTGGTCTGGTTGGCGCCGGTGCCCCACATCTCGTGCGGACGATCTGCGCTGCAGGCCACCAGCGGGACGCCTGCCGCGTCCGCCTCGCACAGCGCCGGATGCAGATTCGCCACCGCCGTTCCGGAGGTGGTCATCACGGCGACGGGGCGTGGCCTGCCCACGAGAGCGGCGCCCTTGGCGATGCCCAGCGCCATGAACCCCGCGGCGCGCTCGTCCAGGCGCACGTGGACCCTCAGCCAGCCTGCCCTCTCGGCGGCATCGAGGGCGTAGCCGAAGGGGGCATCGCGCGAGCCCGGGCAGTAGACCACATCGCCGACACCCTCCGCCACCAGGGCGCGGATGAGGCGGCGGGCCAGCAGCGCCGACTGGTGCTCGCTCATCCCAGCTGGAGACACATCAGCTCCAGGCGGTGCGCCCACCGCCAGCACAGCTCCACCGGCACGTCCTGGCCGACCGGGACGTCCACCTCGGCGCGGCGCACCTCGACGGCGCCGTCGACGGGCAGCAGCGGACGGGTGGTCACGTCGGAGCGGAACAGTTCGAGGGTGGCCAGCCCGCAGGCATGGTCCAGCTCGGGCAGGGCGCCCGCCAGCTGGGTGGCGACGCCGATGCCCACCGAGGTGTCGAGTGCCGAGGAGACGACGACCGGCAGCCCGGCCCCGTCGGCGAGCTCGAGGGTCTTCACGACCCCGCCCAGAGGCTGGGCCTTGAGGACCAGCAGGTCGGCGGCCCCGGCCCTGGCCACGGCCAGCGGATCGGACGCCCGGCGGACCGACTCGTCGGCTGCGACCGGCACCTCGACGCCGCGTCGCACCCGTGCCAGGCCCTCGACGTCCGGGCAGGGCTGCTCGACATACTCCAGGCCCCCGGCGGCGGCGTCGAGCTCGCGGATGGCCTCGATCGCCTGCTGGGATTCCCACGCCCCGTTTGCGTCGACCCTGATCCGGCCCGCATCACCCAGGGCCGCGCGGACCGCCTCGACGCGTGCGCAGTCGTCGCGCAGCTGGCTGCGGGGGTCGGCCACCTTCACCTTGGCCGTGGTGCATCCGCCGCTGGCGGCGACCAGCCCGGCGGCCTGCTCGGGGGTGACGACGGGAATGGTGACGTTCACCGGGATCGTCCTGCGGACGGTGCGGGGCAGTCCCTGCCGGGCGGCCTCGATGCCGGCGCGCAGCCAGTGCACCGACTCCTCGGGCCGGTAGTCCCAGAACGGCGAGCACTCGCCCCAGCCGGCAGGACCGCGCAGCAGCAGCCCGTCGCGCGCATCGATGCGCCGGAAACGATGCCTGAGTTCGATGCGGTAGACCAGCAGCCGATCGATCCCCTGTGCCCTCAGGCAGGGCGGCAGGGGAAGTTCGCTCAGGCAGGCCGACTCGTTCACCGACCCATGGTAGCCATTCGGCCCGCCGGCCCCGGCGTCGCTGCCCGGCACCGCAGCTGCGGTCCGGCCCCCTTCCCCGGGATGCTCCCGACGGTTCGGCGCAGTCCTTGGTGGACGCCCGGCCGGGCGCTCAGCCGCCCTGCGCATTGGACTTGGGCTGCGCCGTCGGCCCGGGATGCCAGGGGCTGGGCACCGTGCTGAATCCGTTCACCACCGCGGACAGCCGCATCGGGCGTTCCATCCGGTAGATGTCCTCCAGCATCAGGGGATGCCCGTCGGAACCGCACAGCGGAACCCGCCAGTTGGGGTACTCGTTGATCGTGCCGGGCTGGTTCTGGATGCGGGTGTCGCCCACCGCGTCCACGAGGGTCACGCTGAGCACCCGCGAGGGCGTCCAGGTGAGCAGCCGGTACAGCGCCAGCACATTGGCCTCGACCGGATCGGCGATGCCGGGGTCGATGGCCCGGCGGGCGGTCAGATAGTCCCACCAGCGGCGCAGCTGCTCCCCGGCGATGCGTTCCTCGTCCTCGAAGGATTCGGTGAGCAGCCCCAGCCGGGCGCGCAGCTTCACGTGCTCCTTGGCGAGATATCCCGCCGTGGGCGGCAGGTCGTGGGTGTTCACCGAGGCCAGACAGTATTCGCGCCAGTTCTCCGGGGGAATCGGGTTGCCGGCCTCGTCCTCCTCGAACCACAGCACGGAGGTGCCGAGGATGCCGCGCTCGGCGAGATATCGCCTGGTCCACGGCTCGACGGTGCCCAGGTCCTCGCCGATGACCATGGCCTGGGCCCGATGGGCCTCCAGGGCGAGGATGCCGATGAGTGCCTCGTGGTCGTAGCGCACATAGGTGCCCTCGCGCGGCCCGGCACCCTTGGGCACCCACCACAGCCGGAACATCCCGATGATGTGGTCGATCCGCACACCGCCGGCGTGCTCGAGGACATTGCGCACCATGGTGCGGAAGGGCGTGTAGCCGAGGTCCTCCAGCCGATCGGGACGCCACGGAGGCTGGCCCCAGTCCTGGCCGAGCTGGTTGTAGGCGTCCGGCGGGGCACCGACGCTCATGTCGGCCGCGTAGACGTCGCGCATCGCCCAGGCGTCCGAGCCGGCCGCGCTGACCCCGACGGCGAGATCTGTGACGACGCCCACCGGCATCCCGGCGTCCTTGGCGGACTGCTGGGCGTCGCTGGCCTGGGCGGAGGCGATCCACTGGAGCCATTCCTGGAAGTCGACCTCGTCGCGGTGCCGGTCGTGGAAGGCGTCCACCTCGGGGGAGCTGGGCCGGCGCAGGGGCGCGTCCCAGGTGCGCCAGTCGGGGCCGCAGTGCTCGCACAGCACGGCCCAGGTGGCGTAGTCGCGCAGCGTGCGGCCCTCGCGTCGCCGGTAGGCGTCGAAGATCATCTGGCGCGAGTCGCTGCGGCGGGCGGCCCAGATGATCTTGAGCGCCTGGCGCTTGTACCGCCAGCAGGTGTCCCGCTGGATGCCGTCCTCGCCGGCCAGCTCGGCGTCGAGCTCCTCGTGGAGGGTCCGGATCCGGACGCGATCCGGCTCGTCCAGGGTGGCGTACTCGATGATCGTCTCGGGCCGGATGTACAGCGGGTTGACGAACAGCCGGCTGCTCGGCAGATAGGGCGAGGGCTCCATCGGCGGTGCCGGCTGGGCGGCGTGCATCGGGTTGACGAGCACATAGCCCGCGTACTGCTGGGTGGCCGACCAGGCGGCCAGCGCGCCGAGGTCGGCGAAGTCGCCGACGCCCCAGGACCCTGCCCCACGGACGCTGTAGAGCTGCGCGGAGTAGCCCCAGATCCGCCGCTCCCCCATCGACTGGGGGAAGCCGAGGAAGGCCGGGGAGACGATGAGGGTGGCCTGGGCCTCGCGGTCGTCCGAGCTGGCCTTCAGCCGGTGATATCCCAGCGGCAGACCGGCTGGCACCGCGAAGGTGGCCTCGCCGATCAGCTCCCCGTCGATCTCGCGCGGCGGCGAGAAGTTGTCGACCTGGGCGGCCTCGACGCTGCCGCCCTCCTCGAGCCGGATGACCAGCCTGGCGGGATGGCCGTGCCGCACGTGCAGGTCGACGCGGGTCTCCTGGGTGTCCTGCGTGACGACCACCGGCGGCAGCAGACGACGCCACGGCTTGTCCCGCTGCTCGTCGAGGGCGCGCTGGGCGGCCTGCGGGGTCGACACGTCGATGCCGAGGGCGGCCAGCACGGCCACCACCGTCGCCTCGCTGACCTGTACCTGGCGGCCCTTCCAGTCCCAGAACTCGGTGGCGATGCCGAAGAACTCGGCAAGCTGGTTCAGTACGGGGTCACTCAGGGCCATGGCCAAACCCTATGGCACCTGGACGGCGGCGAATTGTCCGGTCCGCGTGGCTCCCGCGGCCGGTCGTCAAGGCCGGGTCGAGATCACTTGGGTGCGGCCCAGCAGATCGTGGAGAGCCTGCCGGCGCCGGTTGAACAGCGGCCAGGCGCCGTTGACGATCGTGAGCAGCCCGCCCAGGGTGCTGAGTGCCGGGATGAGCGAGAACGCCTGGCTCAGCAACCAGGCGGCATTGCGGATGACGCTCGTCGACCAGCCGAGCCCGAAGCGATCGCGTCCGCGCCCGGTCGGCACCACCCGGAGACCCAGGGCGAGCTGGCCGAGGGTGGCTCCCTTGTAGTGCATGAGCAGCGTCGCGTAGAGGAACTGGACGACCAGCATGGCCGCGCTGTACACGGCCCACAGCGTGGTGATCCCGTAGCGGGGGTCGACCGGTGACGTCGGGATGTCGGTGCTGCCCGAGGAGACGGCCGCCATGAGATCGCTCTCCCAGGCCTGCACGGCGGTGACGATACGCGGGGCGAAGATCGCCACCGCGAGGGTGTGGACCACCGAGAGGATCAGGTAGTCCACGAACAGCGCCGCGAACCGGGCCCACCAGCCGGCCAGCCGGACGCCGTCGGCGGTGGATGGACGCCCGCTGGGGGCGAAGCCCGCCTGGGTGCGGTAGGGCATCGGCTGCGGTGCGTTGCCACGGGGGCCGTACTGGCCGTAGCCCCCCGGGTTCGCCGGAGTTGCCGGGTTCTGCACGGCCGGATTCTGCGCTGGGGGACCCTGCACGGCCGGATTCTGCGCTGCCGCGCCCGCCGGGGGCGTCGTGGGGGGAAGCCGGGTGTTGCGGGTCCACTGGGCGCCGTCCCAGTAACGCTCGAGTCTGGCGTCGGCAGGATCGGGATACCAGCCCATCGGCGGGGGTCCCGACGGGTTCGGGGCGCCGGCCTGCGCGTGGCGCTGCGCCTGATCGTCGTCGTGTCGCTGTGGCTCACCGGGGTATTCGCTCACGGTGCACAGCATGCCATGCGCGACGCCGGAGCGGTCACGATCCGGCGTCGGTGACCCCGCGAGCACTCGCGGAGCAGCCACCGGCCACCGCCTCCGTCCTCAGCCCGACGCGGGGTCTGCGGATCTCCTGTCGTGGACCGGACCGATCCTTGTGGCCACCACGATGCACAGCAGGGCCACGGACAGCGGGACGACGTAGACGGCACCGAAGACGGTGCTCAACCCGTGGTGGGAGCGCAGGGCGGCGTAGACGGAGCCGCCGATGCCGATGACCAGCGAGTTGCCCAGTCCCTCGCAGACCTGCAGCGCCGAGGTCCAGCGTCCCAGCTGGGCCGGCCGGCTCAGCGTCATCACCGCCAGCGAGGTGCTCGCCACGGTCAGCCCCATGCCGAGCCCGGCCAGCCCGTAGGCCCCGATGACCAGGGCGACCGGCAGCCCGATCCAGATCGCACAGCTGAGCATCACGGCGATGCCGGCCGCCGTCACGCTGGCCCCGGCGATGACGATCTGGTCGCGCCGCAGACCCAGCCAGGGCCTGGCCTGGATCCAGGAGCCCAGCGACCAGCCGATGGCCCCGACGCACAACATGAACCCGACGTGACGCAGGCTCAGGCCGTGGGCCTGGGTGAGCACGAGCAGCAGATAGGTTTCGGAGGTCATGAACGCGCCGGTGGCCAGACCCCTGGACAGCACGACCGAGGGGAGCCCGGGCGCGGCGCGCAGGAAGCCGCGCGGCATGATCGCCGGGACGGCCAGCCCCAGCGCCACGATGCCGGCCACCGCCACGGCGATCGCGAGCAGGTCGAGCCGGTGACCCGCGTAC
>JBAQVA010000110.1:0-12690 GCA_049297835.1 Propionibacterium sp. | reverse complement strand
GCACCCGCGCCGGGTCCGCGAAGCGCTGCGGCTGTGGCAGGCGGTGGCAGCCGATCGCGGCACCGAGGGACGCGACGCGCTGTGGGCCCATCCCGACCTCATCCCCACCGCGAAGGACCTCGACGATCCGATCGGCTTCGTCCAGGGTGAGCATCACGAACAGGATGGCGAGGACTGGGACGCCGAGCTGGCCAAGCTCCTCGAGCAGCGTGACGACGGCCCCGCGACCGGCGAGGACGGGACCGGGAGCGGCACGCCCACCAGCTGAGCCCGCGCACGGCTCACCGCGGGACACGGGCCGGCCGGGCTCACCCCCGGTCGGGAGCCGGAGGGGTGCTGCGCGCCTGCGACCAGCCCTCGAGAAAACCCCGGGCGCGCTCGGAGCGCGGGCAGCCGGCCATCAGCTCGGCGAAGCCGGGCCCGTGGTCGGGGTGCAGCAGGTGGGCAAGCTCGTGGAGCAGAACGTGATCGACCACCCAGTCGGGCATCTCGCGCAACTGGGTGGAGATCCTGATCGTGGCATCCACCGATGTGCACGATCCCCAGCGAGAATTCTGGTCGTCGGCCCAACGGACCTGCGCCGGTGCAGGGACCGCCGGAAGATATCTCGCGCGCAGTCTGAGCGCCCGGGCCAGCAGCGCCTCGTCACTGCCGGCGCGGGCCAGCCTGTGCTGGCGGCGTTGCAGCTTGGTGAGCATCGTCCGCGCCAGGTCCACCTCGTCCTGACGCCGCAGCCCCGCCGGGACGAGCATCACCAGCCGGCTGCCCTCGGACTTCAGGCTCACGGTGCGCCGCCTGCGGACGCTGGGGCGCACGACGAGCTCGTCGACCCCCTCCGGCAGACCGCTGCCGACAGGCAGGGAGAGGACGTGCTCGACGTCACCGTGCCCGCCCCGGCCACCCGCAGACTGGATTCCCACCACGGGAAAAGGCTAGCCGCGGGCACCGACAGGCAGCTCGCGCTTGACGTGGGCCGCTCCCGCTGGCAGGCTTCTGCACGGAACCCCCGGTTCGAGGCGCATCTGCAGGGGAAGGCAGATGAGCACTCGCCGGGGGTTTCTCCTGTGCGGACGGCTGCAGCGCGGCTGCGTGTGCAGGACCGCAAGGTCTCCCGATCGCGTCTCGTGCCCATGACATCGCCCGGCACGATCCGGCTCGCACACGACTCCCGGGACCCGGCGCCAGCACCCGCCCGAGGAGCTCCCGGCCGAGGCACTCGTCCGCGACATTCTCCTGCCGCTCATCCACAGGTGCCCGGACTTACGGCGACGGTGGCTAGAGTATTGGCGGCGGCCGTCCCCGGTGTTCCGCCTGGAGGATGGCTTACCTCACACGACGGATCAATGAGGAGGACACATGGCAGACGAAGTGTACGAGGGTGAGTACTACTGCGTGAAGTGTAAGGAGAAGCGCCAGGCCAAGGGCAAGGTCGTGGTGAACGCCAAGGGCACCAGGATGGCGAAGGCCACCTGCCCGGTGTGCGGCACCAACCTGAACCGGATTCTCGGCAAGGCCTGATCGCTTCGATCGACGACAACACCCGGTGCCAGCCCCTGTGCTGGCGCCGGGTGTTGTCCTGTCTGCGGCAGTTGTTGGCCGGCCGGCAGACCGTGTTGGTGACAGTCGTCACTCTCTGGCCGGGACCCCGCCCCGTTGACCAGACTTTCGCCATGACCACTCTCGTTGCTCCCCCGGCCCCTGCCCGCGAACGCCCTTCCCGTCAGGTCTCGAGCGCTCCCCCGGCACCGCGCGGTCCGGCGCTGCCACGTCTCATCCGCACCAATGCGGACATCGTCCACATCGGCCCCCAGCGCATCCGGCTGGGCGCGCCCGACGGCCGGAGCGCCGAGCTGAGCGGCCCCGGAGTGCTCCTGCTGCGCAGGATGCTCACCCTGATGAACGGCCGGCGCAGCACCGAGCGGCTGCTGGTCTCGTTGCCGCAGGCCGATCGGCCGGCCGTCCGGCAGGTGCTCGCCCGCCTGCTCGACACCGGTCTGCTGTGCGAGTGCGCGGCAGACGGCGGGCTCTCGCGGCGTGTCGCCGTGGTCGGGAGCGGCCGGCTGGCGGCACGGCTGCGCACACAGCTGGGCCGGGTCGGCCGGGTCCAGGCGTACGGCGATGCCCTGCCCGGTGGTTTCCGGGGTTTCGACGATTCCGGAGGCATCGCCCGGCACTGGACCGAACTGGCCGACACTGCCTGTGACCTGGTGATCTGGGCACCCCTCGGCTGCCTGCCGGATCCCGCGATGATCTGGGCACTCGTGTGTTCAGGAACCCCCCACCTGCTGGTCAGCGCGGACCAGGCGCGCGGCCAGGTGAGCCCGCTCGTGATCCCCGGCATCACCGCCTGCCTGGAGTGCCAGAGCGGGCATCGGCGCTGGCCGCGGGAGGCACAGGCACGCGCACGACTGGTCTCACGCAGGGCAGCTCCCCGCCCGGCCACGCTCGACTGGGCCGTCGGCGTGACCGAGGCCCTGACCCTCGCCCACCTGCGATCGGGCCTGCCCACACGCGGCAGTGACATCGAGGGACGCACCCTGCTGCCCTCGCGCCCCGATCCAGAGTGCGGCTTCTGTGCCACTCTCGTCGCCCGGCCCCGGCTTCCGATCGCCGCCTGACACCCTCGTCGGCCCGCTGCCCGGTGGCTCAATCTGCGGACTCCTGCGACAAGCTTTGACCAAGGGTCCACAATAAATGTGGAAGTCCACCTGACGGTGGACCGCACCCGGTGCGCGACGTCAGTTCGCAGACAGGAATTTCATGTGCCGTCTCCTTGGCCTCATGTCCGTTCGGCCGGCTCGCCTCGGCGGTGTCATGCCGACCGGGATCAAGGACCTGAAGCACCTGTCGCACGAGCACAAGGACGGCTGGGGAACTGCCTGGCGCGACTCCGAGGGTGAGCTGCACCGCTATCGTTGCGTCGATCCCGCCTGGACCGATCCGGAATTCACCCGGACACTCACCCGGCGCTCGGCACGCCAGGTGCTCGTGCATCTTCGCAAGGCCTCGGAGGGTCTGGCCGTCAACGAGCAGAACTGCCACCCCTTCGTCGAAGGTGACATCGCCTTCTGCCACAACGGGCAGTTCACCGCGACCCAGCGGCTGCGCAACTGGGCGCTCGAGCACGATGCCCGCGCCTGCGCCGGCACCACGGACTCGGAGCTCTACTTCGCGATCCTGCTCGTCTTCGCACGGACCATGGACTGGCCCCGGGCGATCGAGGCCACGGTGCGTCTCATCAGCGAGGACACCGCCATCGACGACCCCCAGGCTCGTCCGCACGCGCTGAACTGCCTGGTCGCCACGCCGCACACGCTCTACGCCTACTCGCAGAGCGATCCGACGACCTTCAAGCCGACATCGCCCGAGGATCTCTACGACCTGCAGCTGTCCGCCACCCCTGAGCGCGTCGTGATCTGCTCCACCAAGATCACCGTTCCGGGTGCCGAGCATGTCGAGCAGTTCCGGGTGATCACCGTGCACGAGGATCTCCGGGTCGAGATCGGCGATGCACTCGACATCTTCGAGCCCGCCGAGGCAGGCCAGCTCTCGGTGGCCTGAGCGTCCACCGGCCCCCGCCGGACGCGCTCAGTCCTTGCCCGGGGCCTCCTCGGCCGAGATCTCCTCGACGCTGGCGCCGGCGACCAGCCGGACCACCTGATCGCCGAAGCGATCGGCCTTGCGCAGGCCCACCCCGCGGATCCTCAGCAGTGCGGCCCGGTCACCCGGCAGGGCCTCGGCAAAGGCCCGCAGCGTGGCGTCGGTGAAGACCATGTACGCGGGGATGGACTCCCTGCTGGCCACGGCCACCCGCCAGCTGCGCAGCCGCTCGAACAGCTCCTCGTCGTAGGGAACCTCGCACTCCTCGTGGTGACCCAGCTTCAGCTCGACCGGGGTGGTCAGCGGGCGCCTGCACACCATGCAGGTCTGGGCCCGCGCCCGGCGTCTCCTCGGCATGCGCGGTTCGTCGCCATCGCCCTGCGCGGGTGAGGCCGGCTCGGCGACCAGGCCCTTGAGGAAGCGCGAGGGAGAGCGCCGCCCACGACGTCCGGCTCCCTTGGTGGCCCAGCTGATCCTCAGCTCGTCGCGTGCCCGGGTGATCCCCACGTAGAGCAGTCGTCGTTCCTCGGCGATCTCGGCGCGCTCGGTGGCCATCGAGAAGGGCACCAGGCCCTCGGCCACGCCGTACAGCGAGACGATGCGCCACTCGAGGCCCTTCGAGGCGTGGAAGGTGGACAGCGTCACCCCGTCGGCGACCGGGACCTGCTGGTTGCGCGCCCGTTGCTCGATCGCCGCCACGACATCCGGGAAGGCGGTGGTCCCCGAGTCGACCAGGGTGCCGGCAAGGTCGTGCAGCGCGCTCCAGCTCTCCCAGCGGGTGCGCACCGCCCCCTGACCCTGCGGCGCGGTCTGCGTCCAGCCAAGACTGGTGAGGCTCGCCGCGACGCCCTGGGTTGCCGGGGTGTCCGGCTCACGGTCCGCATCGCGGCGAAGCCGGGCCAGGGCGGCACGGGTCTCGGCGCGGTCGTAGAAGCGCTCGGTGCCACGCACCAGGTAGGGCACGTGCGCCTCCGTGAGAGCGGCCTCGAGGCTCAGCGCCTGGGCGTTCACGCGGAACAGCACCGCCATCTGCGACCACTCGACGCCACTGCCGTGACGATCGGCCAGCCAGTGCGCCACCGCGGCGGCCTCCTCGGCCTCGTCGCCCGCCGCCTCACCCACCACATCGGGCCCCTCCGGACGCGTCGGCCTCAGGACGACCCCTGCTCCGACCGGCCGGCGGCCCGGCGGATGCAGCAGGTCGTTGGCGACGTGCAGGATCTGGGGCGTCGAACGGTAGTTGTTGGCCAGGTGCAGGGTGCGCGCCTGGGGGAATTCCCGCGTGAAACGCATGAGGAAACGCGCATCGGCGCCGGCGAACGAGTGGATCGCCTGGTCCGGATCGCCGACCACGCACAGGTCGTCGCGCTCCCCGAGCCACAGCCTCAGCAGGCTGTGCTGCAACGGGCTCACGTCCTGGTATTCGTCGACGACGAAGTGACGGTAGCCGGCCCGGAACTCCTGGGCGACCTCCGGGTGCTCGTGCATGAGCGCGACCGCGCACAGCAGGATGTCGTCGTAGTCCATCACGGCACGCCCGCGCTTGACCCGTTCGTACTCGGCGGCCACTCGCGCGACCGTCTCGGGATCTGTGCCGGTGACCGAGCGCGCGGAGGCCTTCGAGGCGGCCGGGTAGTCGCCGGGAGTGACATTGGTCGACTTCGCCCAGGACAGCTCGGTGACCAGGTCGCGCAGCAGCGCCGTGTCCGTGTGCACCCCGAGCCGGGACGCCGCCTCGGCGACCAGGGAGAAGGTGGAGCCGGTCACCTGCGGCAGGTCATGGCCCATCACCCGTGGCCAGAAGTAGCGCAGCTGGCGGAGCGCGGCGGCATGGAAGGTGCTCGCCCTCACCCGCGGCACCCCCAGCTGGGCCAGCCGGGCGCGCATCTCGCCCGCCGCGCGGGTGGTGAAGGTGACCGCGAGGATGGCCGAGGCCTGCTGCTGACCACTCAGCACGCCGTGGGCGATGCGATGCGTGATGGCCCGGGTCTTGCCGGTGCCGGCGCCGGCCACCACGACCAGAGGTGCCCCGATCTCCAGCGCCACCTCGCGCTGCTGTTCGTCGAGCCCTGCCAACACTCCCTCATCGGCCACCTGAGCTGACGACGAACCCGTCATACGCACATCGGTGGCCATGGCCGCAACGATAGACGCCCGCGCTGACGAGCCCGGATCCCCGGGCCGGGCGCGGTGCCGGCCCGGCGCCGGCACCGACACGTCAGTGCCCGGCCCTACAGTGAAGCCCATGGTCTCCACCGGGGCGCCGGAATCAGCGGCAGGACTGCACGTGCATGCCTGCCCCGACTGGCCAGTTCTGTGCACGCAGCTCTCGGCCCATCTCGACGCCACCGTCTCGGACCCCTTCGACCTCCCGCTCGTCATCGTGCCGGGCGCTGCCCAGCGCCGCAGCCTCCGCCAGGCGATCGCCTCCGCAGGCCCCGGGCTCCCGG
The DNA here is from genome assembly GCA_049297835.1 of Propionibacterium sp. Lineage (GTDB taxonomy): Bacteria > Actinomycetota > Actinomycetes > Propionibacteriales > Propionibacteriaceae > Propionibacterium. The sequence continues at coordinate 6,640 of JBAQVA010000110.1, read as the reverse complement.
CGGGGACGCCCCCGGGCGAGGGCGGAATCTGTGCGGGAGTCGACATGACGGGCATGGCCGGGCTGCGCATCCGGCTGGAGCACGACGTCCTGGGGCTGGAGACAGCAGCCGATCCCTGGTCCGCCCAGGGCCTGGTCGTCCATCTCGCGGCGGTGATGGGCCAGGCCCGCGGGCAGGACTGGTTCGCCCTCGTGCAACGCCATCTCGACGGGCACCACAGCCCACCCAGACCCCGGCCGGGCCGTCTGGTCGCCACGGCGCGCCGATTCGCCCGGCTTCTGGCCGACTACGCGAGGCACTGTCCACAGCTGCTGGTGCGCTGGGAGAGCGGCGATGCGGTCGGCGTCCGGGGCGAGCCGCTGGCCACCGAGGACCGCTGGCAGGCCGAGCTGTTCGCGATGCTCGTGACCAGGCTGGACGGCTGGCCGCAGCCGGCCCGTCGGGCCGCGCTGCTCAACCAGACCATCCGCTCCGGGCGGGCCGACCCATGTCTGCCCCCCAACCTCGGCGTGGTCAGTGATCGTGGCTTCGCCACGGCCGAGCTGGACCTGCTGCAGGCGATCTCGACACGCCTGCCGGTTCCTGTCTGGCAGCTCGGCCTGCCCGTCTCCGGGCCGCGGCGGTGCACACTGGCCCGCCGCTACGGTCAGCTGCGCGACAGCGCCTGGAGCGAATGGTCGCACCGGGCCACCGAGATCTGCACCGCCGACAGCGATGTGCTGCTCGACCCGGCCCACGGTGGTCGCACCAGTCTGCTGACGGCCGTGCAGCGGGACGTCGCCGACGACCGGGCGCCGGGCGCCCCCCGGACTCCTGACGGTTCGGTCCAGTTCCATCTCAGCCATGGTCCCGACCGGCAGGTCGAGGTGCTGCGCGAGCTCCTGTGCGAGCTGTTCGACACCGACCCGAGCCTGCAACCACGCGACGTCGTCGTCGCCTGCACCGACCTCACCCGCTACGCGCCGCTGCTCGACGCCGCTCTGGGTGCCGACCCGCTGCCCGGGCTGCACCCCGGCCATTCGCTCCGGGCACGGCTCACCACCGTGCACGACGAGTCGAACCCGGTGCGCGAGCTGCTGCTCACCCTGCTCGCGCTTCCCGATCGGCGCGCCAGCGCCACCGAGTTGCTCGCCTTCGCCAGCAATCCGGTCGTCGCACGACGTTTCGGGCTCGACGAACAGGCCCTCGCCGAGCTGCCGCGGCTGCTCGCCAGGGCCCAGGTGCGCTGGGGGGTCGACACCGCGCAACGCGCCAGGAACGGGCTGCCGAGCGTGCGTCAGGGCACCTGGATCAGTGGCCTGGACCGGCTGCTCGCCGGCCTGGTCCTCGCGGACTCGCCGCTGGCGCGGATCGACACCGTGGTCCCGGTGAACCACGTCGACGCCTCGGATGCCGCCACGATCGGCGCACTGGCCGAACTCGTCTCCCGGATCCGGATGCACCTCATGCAGTGTGCGACACCGGCCAGCATGACGCAGTGGCAGCTCCGGCTGGCCCGGGTGATGGAGGACCTCACCGAGCCCGCGATCGATGAGCAGTGGCAGGTCAACCAGGTCAGCAGCCGGCTCGCCGAGCTGGCCCAGGCCTGTGCCCAGGACACTCCCCTGCTCGACCGTGGCGAACTCGCCGAGCTGCTGGGTGGTCGGCTGCCCCAGCGGCATCGCCCCGCAGTCTTCGGCAGCGGTGATCTCGCGGTCTGCGGGCTGGACGAGCTGGGCCAGCTCTCCCACCGGGTCGTCTGTCTGCTCGGCGTCGACGACGCACACACCACGGCGCACGCATCAGTGGCCGGCGACGACCTGCTGGCCCGCCCCGGCGTCACCAGCTCGCGCCCGGAGCGCTCCGCCAGCGCACGACAGGACCTGCTCGATGCGCTCCTCGGTGCCCAGCAGCGCGTCATCATCATCGGTGCCGGAGGCGATCCGTTGACCGGGGAACCGCTTCCCGAGCCCGTCGTCGTCGCGGACCTGCTCGATGCCACCGGGGTTCCTGCCGCCGACCGCCGCTGGCCCGAGCCGCCGGCCCCACCACAGCATCCGGGGGCGCCGGCGCTGATGCACTGGCACGGCCTCCAACCGCACTCACCCCGGAACTTCCGCCCCGACGAGCGCGGCCGGACCCACAGCTTCGACGAACAGGCCCTCGCCGGTGCCCGAGCCCTGGCCGCGAGCACGCGTCCGGCGAGCCAGGGCGCGAACTGGGAGCTGCACGCCGGGAGCATCCCGGAACCCGGCGAAGCCGTCGGTCTGGACGAGCTCGTGCACTTCTACCAGGACCCTGCCAGCGCCTGGTTCCGCAACACCTTCGGTTTCCTGCCCAGCGATGCCGACGAGCCGCTGGCCGTCGACCTCCCCATCGAGCTGGACGGCCTCGAGCGCTACTCCCTCGGCACCACCATGCTCGACTCGCTGCTCGCCGGGGAGGACGCGCAGGCGGTCAGCGCCGCGGCGCTGCTGAGCGGGGCGGCCCCTCCCGGCCCGATGGGCATCCAGTCGGTGCGCGCGGCCCTGCCCACGCTGCAGTCCATGGCCACGACCATCGCCGGCCTGCACCGTGAGCCCCATGAGCTCGACCTCGGCTCCGGCGGGGCCGGGAGTGCCGTCACCGGCCGCCTCACCTGCTTCCGGGACGCCCTGGTCGACCACCGCTACGGCCGGGTCCGGGCCAAGGACCTGGTCGCGGCATGGATCCGGCTGCTGTGCGCGACAGCTGTCTCGACGGTGGTCCGCCGGGCGATCGTGGTCGGCCGCGAGCAGGTCCACGTTCTGCTGGCACCCGAACCCGACGAGGCGGCGCGGCTGGCCGAACAGCTCGTCGCGGTCCGCCGAGGCGGTCTCGCCAGCTTCCTCCCGCTGCCTCCCCAGGCGGCCCTTCGCCAGGCCCGGTCCTGGATCGAGGGCGATCGGCGCGACTGGGAGATCGCCCGGGAGTTCGACCGGGAGACCAGGTTCTCGGTGTTGTGGGCAAAACACCTCCGGCTCGGCTGGGAGGAGCTGTCGGCGCTGCCCCCGCACAACGAGGACCCGATCACCGATGCCGCCTCGCGCTTCGCCAATCTCTCCCGCTGGCTGTACGTGCCGCTCGTGCGGCACTGGGAGTCCACACCGCTGATGGGAGCGCTGACCGATGTCTGAGCAGGCCATTGCCCGAGCGGGATCCGGCGGTGCCGCGGATTCGGCCCCGGAGCCCGCCAGCGGTGCGGCGGGGTGCTTCGAGCCGAGCAGCGAGCTCCCGGGCGGCACCACCGTGCTCGAGGCCAGCGCCGGCACCGGAAAGACCTTCGTCATCGCTGCGCTCGCCACCCGGGCCCTCGCGGACGGGCGGACCACCATCGACCGGCTGATGCTCGTCACCTTCGCGCGTTCGGCCAGCCTGGAGCTGCGTTCCCGTGTCCACGAGCGCCTCCAGACGAGCCTCGCCGCCCTCGACGCGGCACTCGCCGGCCAGGACCTCCGGTCCGCGGACCCGGGCGCTGCGTCCTCGACCGGGCAGGGAGCCCCCGACGAGGTGCTCGCCGAGCTGTGCGCAGCCGACCCAGAGATCCTGCGCGCACGCGTCGCCAGGCTGGAGCAGGCGCTGGGCGACTTCGACCGGGCCACCATCGCCACCACCCACGAGTTCTGTGCGCGGCTGCTCGACGGGCTCGGAATGCTCGTCGACCACGACACCGATGTCCACGCCGAGCAGCAGCTGGCCCTGCTGCGCCGCCAGGTCGTCGACGATGTCCTGCTCGCCCGCTCCCTGGACGACCTTCCGGCACCGCAGGTCCGGATCGCTCGCGAGCTGGGCGAGGCCGTTCTCGGCCATCGCGGGCTGCCCCTGCTCGACCCCCCACCGGGCAACGCCGAGGCACTGGCGCGTTTCGACTTCGCCGTCTCGGCACGCGCGGAGTTCGACCGCCGCGTCAGGCTGAGGCGGCTCCACGACTTCGACGACATGGTGCTCAGGGTGGTCGCGGCCCTGCTGGACCCGGTCACCGGGGAACGCGCCGCGAGGACGCTGGCCGCCCGCTACGACCTGGTGATGGTCGACGAATTCCAGGACACCGACCCGGCGCAGTGGACGATCCTGCGCAAGGCCTTCCACTCGAGGACCCAGCTGGTGATCGTCGGCGATCCGAAGCAGTCGATCTACAGCTTCCGCGGCGCGGATGTGCAGGCCTATCTGGACGCGACCGGGCAGGCGGACCACAGATTCACCCTCGAGTGCAACCACCGCTCCGATCCGGGGGTCACGCAGGGTCTGGCGGAGCTGTTCGGCAGCGCGGGGCTGGGCAGCGCCGGTCAGGACATCCGTCTGACCCCGGTGACCAGCCGGCACCGGAGTCCCCGTGTGCGCATCGAGTCGTCCCACTCCCATCGCCCGGCCGTCCAGCTGAGGGCCGTCAGCCCCCAGCGTCCGCTGCGAGCGGCCACCGCCCGGGAGGCGATCGCCGCCGATCTGGTGCGCGAGTTCGACTCCCTGCTGACACGCACCGAGATCCTCAGCCGCGGACGCTGGCGGGGGCTGCGGCCCAGTGACTGCGCGGTCCTGGTCCGCCGTCGGGTCACCGGCGAGCAGATCCAGCAGGCCCTCATCGGTGCCGGGATCCCCGCGGTCTTCACCGGCGGTGAGGGGATCTTCTCGTCCACGGCGGCCCAGGCGTGGCTGACCCTGCTCGACGCCGCCCTGGACCCGCGACTTCCCCGCCTGCTCCAGCTGTCCGGGACTCCCCTCGTCGGGTGGTCCGCCGAGCGGCTCGCCCGCGCGCTCGACGACGACCGCAATGAGCTGATGGTGCTCGTCAAGATGCTGCGCCTGGCCCTGCGCGAGCAGGGCCCCACCGGCGCCTTCGAGATGCTCAGCGCCCGCACCGGACTCGTGCCCAGGCTGCTGTCCGAGGGCGGCGAGGGCGAGCGCCTGCTCACCGATCTGCGCCAGGTCACCGAGAGACTGGAGCAGGCGGTCCACCAGGAGCGGCTCGATGTGGTCGCGTTGAGGGAATGGCTCTTCGAGCACATCGACACGGCCGGGCGCTCCCCCGACGACGATGCGGTGCGCAGGCTCGAGACCGACCTGCCGGCCGTCACCGTCATGACCATCCACAAGGCGAAGGGTTTGCAGTTCCCGGTGGTGGCGCTGCCCGACATGGCCGACCGCTTCGTCTCGGACACTCCCCAGTCCCGCCTGCGCCGCACTCTCGTGCACGACCACGGCCGGCTCGTGCTCGACCTGTTCGGCGATCTCGACCCCGAACGCGACGAGACCAAGCTGGCGGAGGAACAGGCAGAGGACCTGCGGCTGCTCTACGTGGCGGCCACCCGCGCCCAGAGCAGGGTGATCGCCTGGTGGGCGAACACCCGCCGGACCACCGACAGTTCCCCGCTGCACAGGCTGGTGACATCCACCGGCCTGGACGGCCGGCCACCGGCGGCCGGCGTGCCCGGCGACCGTGACCCCCAGCAGTGGCCACTCGACCGTGAGCTCGTCGAGGTCGTCTCCGTGCCCAGGCCCTCCGGTCTGCTGCGCGCCCCGGGCCCCTCGCGCGACATCGGAGAGCTGGAGGCCCGCTCCTTCCACGACCACATCGACCGCGCCTGGGCCCGCAACTCGTACACCCGGCTCACCGCCGGAGCGCACGATCCGGGGCTGCCCGAGCAGGTGCCCGGCGGCGACGAACCGGAACTGGATCCGGGCATTCCCGCCACGGCGGGCACCGGGCGGCCGACGGCAGCGCAGGAATCCACCGTGCTGGCCCAGCTGCCGGGCGGCACCCAGTTCGGCAGCCTGGTGCACAGCATCCTGGAGGAGGTCGATCCCGCCTCACCCGCCCTGGAGCGGGAGCTCACCGCCTCCGCCCAACGAATGCTGGCACGCTGGCCGGTCGCCGGGATCGGCGCCGAGCAGTTGGCCTCCGGCCTGCGCACGGTGCTGCGGACCTCACTGGGGGAGCTCACCCACGGACGCTCGCTGGCCGATCTCGGCGCCACGAACCGGCTGGCCGAGCTCGAGTTCGAGATGCCGCTGGGCAGCTCGTCGAGGCGCCGTGAGCTGGCCGACCTGGCAGCCCTGTGGGAGGATCCCGCGCTGGTTCCTCCCGACGACCCGCTGGCGGAGTACGGCTCCGTGCTGGCGCACTCGGGCGTCTCGTCGTCGGTCCTCGCCGGCTGGCTCACCGGCTCCATCGACGTGCTCCTGCGCGTCCCCACGGCGCAGCTGCCCGACAATGGAGGCCGTGCCGACCCGGCCTCGTCGCGCTACGTCGTGCTGGACTACAAGACCAACCGAATCCCGGTGCCGTCCGGTCACGTGCTGGGGCCGCACGACTACACCCGGAAGGCGATGGCGGAGGCGATGATTGCGGCACACTACCCCTTGCAGGCTCTGCTGTACTGCGTCGCGGCACACCGCTTCCTGCGCAGACGGCTGCCGGGCTACCGGCCGGGGACACATCTGGGCGGGGTCGGCTACCTGTTCGTGAGGGGCATGGACGGCTCGTCCGCCGGTGCCCGGGCGAGCGAGCTGCCGGGGATCTTCAGCTGGCATCCGCAAGCGGCACTGGTCGAGGCGGCCTCACGGGTGCTCGCGGGAGGCGATCCCCGATGAGCCGCACGGACGGACGGGTGGTCTCCGCCCGTGGCCTGCTCGCCGTCTTCACCGC
>JBAQVA010000109.1:0-2559 GCA_049297835.1 Propionibacterium sp. | reverse complement strand
GAGATCGCCGAACCGCAGACCGCGCTTCTGCTGGCGCTTCACTGCTTCGGCGCGCGGCTTCTTGGTCGTGCGCGCGGTGACCACGGCATCGGGCTCGGCGCGGCGCACCGCCGGACGTGCCGCGGGGGCCGCACGCCTGGCATCGCTGCGCTCGGAGTCGTCGTGGCGGTCCGAGGGCCACTGCTGGTCACCGCGCTCGTCGGCGCGCGGGAAGCGCGACTGCTCGCCGTCCCGGCGCGACCAGCTGTCATGGCCGCCACGCGGCCGGTCGTCCCAGCGCTTGTGCTCGGGGCGCTGACTGCGCGGCTGCCGGTCGGGACGCCTGTCCCAGGACCCCTTCGAGCGCGAGAGGTCGTAGGAACCGCCGCGGTCCTGACGGGAGCGATCCCCCCAGTCATTGCGATCCTGGCGGGAACGGTCGTCCGACGAGTAGCGCTCGGACGAGTTGGACCGGTCCGATCCGGAACGCCCGCCGGGGGCGTCCCAGCGCCGCGAGGACTGCGGACGGTCGTTGTGCCACGATCCGCCCGAACGGCCCTTCGGGCGCGAGCGCTCGTAGGAACCACCACGATCCTGGCGGGAGCGGTCCCCCCAGTCGTTGCGATCCTGACGGGAACGGTCCCCCCAGCTGCCGCGATCCTGACGGGAGCGGTCGTCGCGACCGCCATCGGTCGACCTGGGGCGCTCGTCCCAGCCACCACGGCCGGACCGGGAGCGATCGTCGCGGCTGTCCCGGCGCTGCCCCGACTGCGGGCGGTCGTCCCAGCGACGCGAGCCACGCGAACGGGAGTTGTCCGAGCGCCAGGCCGGCGAGGAGCCCTGGCCCGGGCGATCCGGACGCCGGCCGCGGGAGAAGTCCCCACGGTCCTCGTCGGTGCCACGCCCACCCTCGGTGCCCTCGGGGCGACGCCACTGGTCGTCATGACGGGCGCCACCGCGGTGTGCGGACGAATCCCGCCAGCCGCCCTGGGAGCCCTTGCGTCCCTGGTGGGGACGGCGGTCGTCGTCGCGACGCGCATGGTCATGGACATACTTCTTGGGCATCGGCACTCTCATGAGGGTTTCGGGAAAGCCCTGCAACAGATCTCACGGGGCCGGACTCTGGTTAAGGCCATCGTAGACGCCCGTTCACCGGGACGACGATTTGGCCGTCCAGGCTTCGCCGGGTGTTCATCGCCCCCGGGGCCCAGCACCCCGTCCGGCGGGGTCCGGAACCCTAGAATCGAGTTGTGCGTGTGGCAATCGTGACAGAGTCTTTCCTCCCCCAGATCAACGGTGTGACGAATTCTGTACTGCGGGTTCTCGAAGCGCTGCGGGCCGGTGGGCACGAGGCGATGGTGCTCGCTCCCGACGACCCCAAGGGGGTCCCCTCCCACTACCTCGGCTTCCCCGTGCACACCGTCGGTTCGCTGCCGCTGCCCTGGTACACCGACTTCCGGGTGGCCACCGTCACGGTGGCCACCATCGAGCGCAAGCTCGCCGACTTCGCCCCCGACGTCGTGCACCTGGCCGCCCCGGTGCTGCTCGGACGCACCGCGCTCATCGCCGCCGGACGGCTCGGGCTGCCGACGGTGGCGCTCTACCAGACGGATGTGCCCAGCTACGCGGTGCGCTACGGATACCCGCTCGCCGAGAGCGCGGTCTGGCGGCACATGCGCCGCGTCCACGATATGGCGACCCTCACCCTTGCCCCCTCGAGCTTCACCCGCGACCAGCTGCTCAGGCACGGCTTCCCGCGGGTGGGGGTCTGGGGACGCGGCGTCGACTCGGTGCGTTTCTGCCCGGGACGCCGCGACGAGTCCCTGCACGAGCGTTGGGCGCCCCACGGCGAATGCGTCATCGGCTACCTGGGACGGCTGGGCGCCGAGAAGAGGGTCAGCGATCTGGCCGTGCTGGGCGACATCCCGAACACCCGCCTGGTGATCATCGGCGACGGCCCGCAGCGCGAGGAGCTGCACGAGCAGCTGCCCCGCGCCATCTTCACCGGCGCCAGGACGGGGGACGCGCTGCCGCGCCACCTGGCCAGCGCCGACCTGTTCGTGCACCCCGGCGAGCTCGAGACCTTCGGCCAGACCCTGCAGGAGGCGTCGGCGTGCGCGCTGCCGGTCATCGCCCCGCGGATGGGCGGCCCGGTGGACATCGTCCAGGAAGGCCGCACCGGGCACCTGTACGCACCCGGCGACATGGCGGACCTGCACGACTCGGTGGCACAGCTGGTCGCCGACCCGCAGCTGCGCGGGCGGCTCGGGAACAACGCCCGGCTCGCGATGGAGCCGCGCACCTGGCCCCGGATGTGTGCGCAGCTGTTCTCCTACTACGGCCAGGCGATCACCATGACCCGCAGCACCACCGCTGCCGCGGTGGCTGCCTGAGGCCCTCACCGCGCGGCCCCTCAGCGCACCTGCGCACGGGACCGGCGTGCCACGTCGGCGCGCGGGATCAGTGCGCGAGCGTGCCCACCAGCCCGGCGATCACCGCGGGGAAGTGCCGGGCCAGTACGTCCGGCGGGTAGGGCCCTGGCACCGAGCGTGCCGCGAGCGCCTGCACGGAGGCGCCCAG
>JBAQVA010000108.1:0-20687 GCA_049297835.1 Propionibacterium sp. | reverse complement strand
TCGTCAAGGGCGACCTGACCGACGCCGCGACACTCACCGACGCCGTCGACGGAGTGGACGCGATCATCTTCGTACACGGCACGCACGGCGAGGCGTCCGGGTACGAGGACGTCGACTACGGCGGTGTACTCAACGTGCTCACCGTCGTCGGGAGCCGGCGGGTGCGCATTTCGCTGATGACTGCGATCGGTGTCACCGACCACGCCGGCTCCTACAACCGATCCACTGGCGCACACGACTGGAAGAGACGCTCGGAGCGGCTGGTTCGCGCCAGTGGCCACCCGTACACGATCGTGCGCCCAGGATGGTTTGACTACAACGACGCCGACCAGCATCAGCTGGTGTTTCTGCAGGGCGACACCCGACACGCGGGCAGCCCTGCAGACGGTGTCGTCGCCCGCTGCCAGATCGCGCAGGTGCTCGTCTCCTCCCTCACCTCGGATGCGGCGAACCGAAAGACGATCGAACTCGTCGCAGAGCCAGGCCCGGCACAGACCGATTTCGACCCGCTGTTCGCTGCGCTCGAGGGCGACACGTCTGTCGACGGCATCCACGACGCGGACAGCTTGCCCCTTCGCGACGAGCCTGCCAGGGTGCGCGCCGATCTGGAGAAGACCCAGGAACGCGAATGAGCTCACACACCCCGGACACCAGCGCGTCCACTTCCGCCGTCGTGACCGCGCTGCACCGGGAACAATGCAACGCGATGGGCGCCGCCGACATGAACGGTCTCGATGACCTGCGGACCGCGTTCGACAGGTATGCAGGAGTCGACGCGGGTCCCGGCCAGCATCGCGACCTGCTGGCGGCACAGTCCGGCGATGCGGAGACGCGAGTGGGTGGGCACGATTCCGACGTCACTGGGTTGTGCTCGCGCCCGCCGGGTCATGAGGAAGTCGCGTCCTTGGTGTCTGGCACCAATGTCCATGGCCAACAAGCGAGCTGCGCCCGGGAGGGGGTGGGGAGTGCCTGGCGTCACCTTCCGGCCCGGAGGTGTGCCCAGTACTGACAGACCCTCCCTCGTGGCCAGCCGGACGCCTACCGTGAGCCACAGACCGCTGTCCAAGAGAGCAGGTGTCACATGCAGTACCGTCCGCTCGGCCGCACAGGAGTTCAGGTCAGCCCGTTGTGCTTGGGGGCGATGATGTTCGGCCCGTGGGGCAATGATGACAAGGCGGACGCGATCCGGATGATTCACACAGCGCTGGATGTGGGGATCAACTTCGTCGACACTGCCGACATCTACTCCGGCGGTGTCTCGGAGGAGATCGTCGGTGAGACCTTGCAGGGCAGGCGTGACGATGTCTTCCTGGCGACCAAGTTCTTGATGCCGATGGATGGGTCCCCGAATCATCGTGGTGGCTCACGGCGCTGGATCCTGCAGGAGGTCGAGAACTCCCTACGCCGGCTGAAGACGGACCACATCGACCTGTACCAGGTGCACCGTCCCACTCCCGACACCGACGTCGAGGAGACATTGGGCACCCTCACCTACAGCCCGCTCTCGGGAGGCTGGCTCTCCGGCCGGTGGCGCAAGGACGCTGCTTCGACTCCCAGGTCGGTCGCTCGCCCGAGCGCTCGGTTCGACATGTCCACCTCGGCGAACCAACGCAAGCTCGACATCGTCGAAGAGCTCGCGCAGCTCGCCGAGCAGAACGGAATCACGCTCATCGAGCTGGCGATCGCGTTCGTCATCAACCACCCCGGCGTCACCTCCGCCATCGTGGGCCCCCGCACGATGGAGCAGCTGCAGTCCTACCTGCCGGCAACCGAGATCACCCTGACCGTCGACGTGCTTGACCGGATCGACGAGCTGGTCGCCCCCGGGGTGACGGTCAATCCCGAGGACAACAGCTACGGAGCACACGAACTCGCCGCCTGTGCACGACGCCGCTAGGCCCGCGGGAACGTGTGGCTGAGATACACAGTGAAGAACGACCAACAACCAAGGATCCACAATGACCGACAACGAGTTCGACCAGATCTTCCCCCTCGGGGAGAAGAACGACGCCTACGCGCAGTACTTCATCGGCCAGAGCTATCTTGCGCCGCTGGCCTCGGGCAGCGTCCCGGTCAGCAACGTGAGCTTCGAGCCGGGCTGTCGCAACAACTGGCACATCCATCACGGCACCGCTGGGAGCGGTGACCAGATCCTGCTGTGCACCGCAGGCAGCGGCTGGTATCAGGCCGAGGGTGAGGCGCCCATCAGCCTGGAGCCGGGAACGGTCATCCGCGTCCCGGCAGGAACCAAACACTGGCACGGGGCGAAGGCGGAGTCATGGTTCTCCCACGTGGCCTTCATCACCCCGGGCGAGGGAGTCAGCAACGAATGGCTCGAGCCCGTCACCGACGAGGTGTACGGCGAGCTGCCACAGATGGGAGAAGTGGCATGAGCATCCTCAACGAGACATACACACTGGCCGGGGGCATCGAGATCCCCAGGCTCGGCCTGGGCACCTGGTTCATCGACGACGACAAGGCCGCCCAGGCGGTTCGTGACGCCGTCGACGCCGGTTATCGCAACATCGACACCGCACAGGCGTACGGAAATGAGCGAGGTGTCGGCGAAGGTGTCCGGGCGGCCAGCGTCCCCCGTGAGGAACTGTTCGTCTCGACGAAGCTCGCTGCCGAGATCAAGGACTACGACGGTGCGGTCGCCGCGATCGATGGGTCATTGGCCACGATGGGTCTGGACTACATCGATCTGATGCTGATCCACAGCCCGCAGCCCTGGGACGACTTCCGCGGCGCGGACTACGCCGAGGGCAATCGTGAGGCGTGGCGAGCACTCGAAGACGCCCACAAGGCCGGCAAGCTCCGCGCCATCGGAGTGTCGAACTTCCTGCAGAGCGACCTGAGGAACATTCTCGGCTCCTGCACGATCGCACCCCAGGTCAACCAGCTGCTCGTGCACGTGGGGAACACCCCGTTCGAGCTCATCGCCCACTGCGAAAGCAAGGGCATCGTCGTCGAGGCCTATTCACCGATGGCGCACGGAGCAATGCTGAACAACCCGGACGTCGCCGCGATCGCGGACACGTATTCCGTGACCGTCCCGCAGCTGTGTATCCGCTACACCCTGCAGCTGGGCACCGTGTCCTTACCGAAGACAGCCAACCCGGAGCACATGCGCTCAAACGCACAGGTGGACTTCGAGATCTCAGACGAGGACATGGACGCATTGCGGCAACTCAACGAGAAGGACTACGGCGAGTTCAGCGCATTTCCCGTCTACAGCGGCAAGTAGCGGTGCTGTGGGCGACCAGCCAGCATCACTCGAACGGAACGTGAGGGTCTGCCCAGAGTTCGGTGGATACCTGATGTGTGTGGATTCGTCCTTGCTGGAAGGATGTCGAGCGTGCCGAAGGCCTTCCCAGGGGATTCGGGGTCAGCCCCACCCTTCTGCCGGAGTGGTTCTCAATGGTGGGACTCCTGGTGCGGGTTCACGGTGGCAAAACCGTGGTGGGAGCTTCACGCGAGGCTGACGGGCTGTCGGAGGATCGTTCGCAGCTTCTCCGGGGCGACTTTGCGGAAGTCGCTGAAGTAGACCTCGTGGTGCTTGCCGTTCATGCGAAGGCCGTTCTCGGGGATGAACTCGTGGTGCATCCGTTCCAGCACGGGTGCTTCGTCATCGAACGATCCGATGTGGAGGATCTGGACACACCGTCCCTCGAAGAGCTGCCGGAGGTGAACGTCGTCGAGGCGCGTCGGTGCACCCTTTGCGCCGACTCGTGTGACGGCGGCCTCGAACATGCTGTGGTCGATCCAGTCGGGGACCATCAGAATCATCGTCCAATTCCATCGGGACTTGTCGCGTGAAGTGGTGAAGGCATCCATGTCCTCCGCCCACCACAGCCCTTCCAAGGGAGGGACCACGTAGTCGCGCCCGAATTCGCGTTCGGAGGCGAACTTGAGCTTGTAGGCGACGGGATACAGTGCGGCCAGCGCGTCGGTGTAGGCGGCTGATGCATTGGGGTCGCCGTGCCCGTCGACCATCAGGTACTGCATCTCGGGGATGTCCACGATCTCAAACCGGCCCTGCCCAGCGTGGTAGCTGTCGAGGGTCTTCTTGAAGTCGATCTTGTCAGTCATCGGACACCTGGGCTCGGATGGCGAGCCACGACCTTTCCGCCTCCATCAGGCTGAGCGAGTAGGAGAACATTTCGCGTGCCGCGAGCGGGAGCGGCGTCTGTTTCTGCCGGGCCTCCCTGACTGCCGCGATACGCGTATCGATCTGCGCAAGCCTGGTGCGCAGCGCCTGGGCATATTCGTGCTCCGTGAGTAGCGGCAGGTTGGCGATGCCGACCAGGAACGGCTGCGCAACGGTGGTCGCCTCTGCGACATACGCGCAGGCATCGCGAGCTGCAATCGCCTTCCCCTTGGCCGTCGCGTGGAAGACGCGGCGAGCTCTTCCCCCTGACGCGACCCGTGAACCTTCGATGAGGCCTCGCTTCTCCAACTTGGCCAGCAGGTAGTAGATCGAGGAGAAGCCGATGTCCGTCCACTGACGGATGCCTTGTTGCTCAATCACGTGTTCCAGGTCGTAGCCATGAGAGGCGCGCTCGATGACCAACCCCAGGATGGTGAGCTCGGAGGGTGTCAGTTCCACGAGACTATTCTAGCGATAGAATAGCTATGAGGCAGTGCTCGGGATCGCACGATGCCCGACCAGAAGAAAAGCAATCAGGGATGTTACGTCATGGATTGAGTTGCGACATGATCGGAAACGCCTCCACTCGACGGTGGGCTACAAGACATCCAACGAGACCGACAGGGAATGGAGAGCGGACAACAAGGAAGCCTGAACCAGGATTTCCGAGCTGTCCAAGATATTTCCAGCACTCCAGAGAGGGTCTTCGACTACTCGGTCGGGCGGGTGGCGAACTGTCGACCGCCGCCCGCGCCGGCGCGTGGCTGCGCGAGAACCTCGACCGGCCGTACCGGGTCGAGGAACTCGCGGCCGCGGTCGGGCTCAGTATCTCGAGCGTCAATCGCAGTTTTCGACGCACGACACGCCTCAGCCCACTCCCGTACCAGAACCCGACGACATGGTCGGAGAATCGGTTCCGCGACGGGACTGTGCCACACCCCAGCCAACCAGCCCGGCAGCAATCCCTGTCACGGCGATTCCCGCAATCGTGACGGCCTTCGTGAATTCCGCACCCTGCGCGGCAGTCCAAGGAATCGCGGCAACATCTCCGGTGAACAGTGCCGCGAGGATCGTGCCGCTGACGGCGATGCCGATTCCGGTTGCCAGCTCACTTGCCGTGTCGACCATCGCAGCACCCGTGGTGATCCGGTCCTTCGGCAGGCCACGCAACACATTCGTGCCGGCGACCACGCCCACGACCCGCATACCACCGGCGACAAGCACGAGTGCGACGACCACCCATGCATATCCGAAGTGGCCCAGGAGCGTGTACACGGCGAGCCCGCAGACTGTCGCCGCGGCACAGAGCCAGGACGCCTTCTCGATCCCCACCTTCCTGATGAGCGGGTCGATGATGGCGCCGCCGGCGATGAGCACGACGACCTGGGGCAGCATTCCCATGGCCGCCTGTGCCGGCGTCCAGGCCCACGCGAGCTGCAACTGCAATGTCACGAGATAACCGAGGCTTGCCGTCGCCAGACCGGCGGCCGCCTTGAATGCGAGCCCGCTGGACACCAGTGGTTGGGCCACCAGTTTCACATCGAGGAGCGGATGGTCCGTGGCGTGCTCACGAAGTGCGAACAGGACTGCCAGCAGCGCAGCACCCGACAATGTGGCCCACGGCAGCACAGAATGCATTCCCAGGTCGACGAAGAATGTCGGTGCGACCAGCGCGCACATGATCGTCGTGGTGCCCAGGAGGGCCCCGGGAATGTCGATCGGTTCGTCGTGGAGTTCGTCAGCCTTGTCTGCGGGAATTCCACGCGCGATTCCGACGAACGATATTGCGGCAGTCGGCACGTTCACGAGCAGAAGTGACTGCCACGGAGCGATGGCCAGTACGAAGCCACCGACGGTGGGCCCGATTGCGAGGCCGACCAGTCCCACCGTCGAGATGAGGGTGGTCGCCCTCACCCGTAACCTGTCCTCGTCGAACAGACGAAAGGCGAGAGCGAGTGACCCGGGTGTTGTCATGGAGGCCGCGATGCCCATGGCCGAGCGCAGCACGATGAGCTGGGGAAGCGTCCTGACCAGGGGCGTCGCGAGGCTGGTGGCGCCGAGCAGCAGGAGACCGAAGAGCATCATCTTGCGTCGGCCGATCCGATCGGCCAGCGCACCGAAAGCCATCATCATGCCGCCGTACAGGACGGCATAGGAACTCGTCACCCACTGCAGTCCGGCAGTCGAGGCGTGAACGTCACGCCCGATGGTCGGCAGGGCGACATTGAGGATCGAGTTGTCGAGCATTTCGAACAGGAACACGGCCGACAATCCCGTGAGCGCCATCCATGCGTCTCCCAATGACTGCGGTGGACGACGGGACCGGGGTGGTGCGGCGACCTTGGCGGCTCGCGGACGGCAGATGGGGGAATTCACTGGGCACTCCTTCGATGTGAAGAAGTGGCAGATCGTTCGATGCTGCGTGTACTCGTGGGCCGGGTGTTCGAGGAAGAATTCGCCCCGAAGGTCTGCTCACGCTTTTACCTCAGATGTGGCCATGCTACTGGCCTTCCCGTCAGGGATCCATCGGGCGGGGTGCCGGCATCGGGTGCCGCCGAGGCGTCCCGAGTCCCCGCCGGTCAACACGGCCGGCCAACACCGCCCGTCAACACCGCGGGCCAATGGGCCGGGCGGCGTGGCCAGGCGCTGCCCGGGAAGAAATCGTCACAGCCAGGTGACAGAATCATGCTCGAACCGACGGCACCGGCCCGGACAACAACGTCCGGGCGCCCGACCAGCGATCGAGGTCGAGCTGCCATGGTCCATGGGGAAAGGGCTCAATCGTGCCGAGTGGACACCTGTCCAAACTGCTTGCCGCACTGGTCATCGGTGTCACCGCCACGGCCTGTTCGGCGCAGGGCATCCTGACGACCGCAGCGCCGACGAAGGCTGCGGTGAGTGCCCCCGCCGCCGACGAGCAGCAGGAGCCGACTGCGAGCGCGGCGAGCCAGGAGGCCGTGAGAGATGTCACGGTCGACGACCTGGCGACAGCGATCTCCCCGAATGCCTGTGGCCCCAGCGCACGGATGGTCGACGGGAAGGTGCACAGCGACGTGCCGATCGCCCAGGTCGAGACTGACACGACCAAGCAGGACGCGCCTGTCTTCCTCGACATGGCCGGACTCGGCTATCGGCAGGCGCTCGCCGTCTTCGACTGCGGCGGTGCCAACACGATCCCCTCCCACCTCATGCTCACCGGCACCGGGGGAGAGCTGCTGGGCTCCCTGTCGCTCGGTGACTTCGAACAGGCCGCCCATACGAACGTCATGTCCATGGAGCCGGACGGTGACTCGGTGACCCTCACCTGGGCCGCCACTCAGACAGCGGGCAGCAACCCGACAATGCACAGGAGCTCGGTGAGCTTCAGCAGCGGCGCCCTCCACCTCACCGAGATCGACACCCCGAACGTCCTCGGTGTCCCGCTCGCCCAGGTCATTCGTCCGACCACCGGGCAGGCGGCCTTCGTCTCACCCACGGGCAAGCTCGCCTGTGAGCTGAGCACGAAGGAAGCGCACTGTGAGGGAATGTCGCTTGCCTCGGCCCCGCAGGACAACCGAAGTTACTGCCCGGGGCCGGTGGGTGGTGTCGACGGGCCGAGCGTCGACGTGTCCAGGAGTGGGTGGCACTGCTCCAGCCAGCAGACGATCTTTCCGGAGACGAGTCAGGCCTGGTGGCAGGGCCACGGCTTTCCGACAGTGAACAGCAAGATCGGGGGGAGCAACTCAGCGGTGCTTCCCTACGGCTGGGTCGTGGAGATGGGCGCCCTCGCATGCCGCAGTGAATCGGACGGGATCACCTGCGCCAGCCCGATCACCGGCAATGGGTTCACGGGGAATGACTCCCAGGTGACCTTCACCGGTCCCGTCGCATGAAGGCCCGCCGGAATCGTCCGACGTCGGGCACATCGAGGGATGACACGAAGCCGAGCAAATTCCTGGCCTTCGGTGTTGCGCTGCTCGTCGCGGCGCTGCTCGTCGGGTGCTCGGCGGGTCAGAGCCGGGGCCCGGGCACTGTGGGCACCACACCGGCGGCCCAGGCCACCGCCACGTCGCCCGTCGTGAGCAGCACCAGCCCGACGCAGGCTTCCGCGACATCGGCTGCCACTCGCATGCCCCAGTCGTCGACCCAGTCATCGTCGACCCCCGCCCAGCCCGCGCAGGGCAGCGCGTCGACGACGACTGGTGTGCCCGCCGACTGGCGGAGCATCGGCATCGACCCCGCGGCACCCAGCAGTACATCGTTCGCCGCGGCGCAGGCCACCGCCGCGCTCACCGTGCTGGCCACCCTTCCGGTGAAGGGCCGGGCCCCGAAGACCGGCTACGCGCGGGCCCAGTTCTCGACCAACCCGGGCAATTCGAAGGCCGATGTGTGGACCGACGACTCGGACACGGGCCTGGACGCCCCCTTCGCCCACAACGGCTGCGACACCCGCAACGACATCCTGGGGCGAGACATGAGCGGGGTCAGCTACAAGAGCGGCACTCACTGCAAGGTGCTCACCGGCGTGCTCGCCGACCCGTACACCGCCACGACGATCGACTTCGTGTGCGGCCCGAAAGCCACGACCACCGGAGCCTGCCAGTCGTCCAGCCAGTATGCCGAGCGGGTCCAGATCGACCACGTCGATGCACTCTCGGACGCCTGGCAGACCGGCGCCCAGTCCTGGGACACCACCACGAGAGTGGCATTCGCCAACGATCCGCTGAATCTGCTGGCGGTGGACGGGCCGACGAACGAGTCGAAGGGAGACGGCGACGCCGCGAGCTGGCTGCCCGCGAACAAGGCCTTCCGAACCAGCTACGTGGCACGCCAGGTGGCCGTGAAGGCGAAGTACGGGCTGTGGGTCACACCTGCCGAGCACGATGCCATCGCCAGGATCCTCCAGGGGGCGTGAGCAGGCTGCGGAAGCCTGCGGTGCCGGGTGCCGGGTGCCGGGTGCCGGGTGCCGGTGGTGGGGGTGGGGCAGGGCCGTCAGCCTCGGGCCAGCTGTGCCTCCCACCGCGCGAGCGCTGCGGGTGTGGTCATCTCGTCCACGCCGAGGTCGACAGCGCCGTGAACCGGCCCGTCGTCGCCGTGCAGACTGTCGCGGACCGGTGGGATCTCGCGTCGGTGGAAGGCCATCAGCCCGCCGAGGTATCCGTCCGCGAAGGCCTCCGGCGCGGCGGCGCGCAGCCGCGGGGCGAGGCCGGCGATCGTGATCGTCTCCGGATCGTGCAGATTCACCAGGCCCGCGATGCCCTCGCCGAGCGCCCGCGCGGTGACCTCCAACGCCTGTCTGCGCCGCGGCTCACAGCGGGGACTGTCGGCGACGTCCGCGATGAGCGCGTCGGCGTAGCCGATGGGGTCCGCCGGCGGGTTCTCGCCCAGCTCACGGGCCATCGCGCGTCCGTCGACCATGAGATCCCAGCACCCGCGTGCGCCACAGGGGCAGCGCAGACTCCGGTCGCCGAACGGCAGGTGACCGTACTCACCGGAGGCGCCCCGGTCCCCGGTCATGGGCTCGCCGTTGACCAGCAGCGCGCCGCCCACACCCACTGCAACGAGGATGTGCAGGGCCACGTGCGCGCCCCGCGCCGCCCCGCTGCGTGCCTCGGCCAGCCCACCCAGGGTGGCGTCGTTGCCGGCGAGCAGGCGCAGCTGCGAGTGTGCAGGCAGTCTGCTGGTCAGCACGCCGAGGTC
The DNA here is from genome assembly GCA_049297835.1 of Propionibacterium sp. Lineage (GTDB taxonomy): Bacteria > Actinomycetota > Actinomycetes > Propionibacteriales > Propionibacteriaceae > Propionibacterium. The sequence continues at coordinate 10,858 of JBAQVA010000108.1, read as the reverse complement.
TGTCTCGTCCCAGCCTCGCGTCGAGAACTGCATCAGCCGGGTGCCCATGACCGTTCCGGCCACGACCGCGACGACGATGCGGGCCCGTCCGGCGCACCGGCGCGCGGCGCGGGCCACGCCGGTGGCGATCCCGGGCAGGAATTCAGCCGGTTCCTGGTTGCCGTAGCTGCCCCTGTCGACCGCGATGAGCTCTCCCACGAGATCGGCCAGCACGATCCGCCATCCCTCGGCACCGAGATCCACGACGATCACCAGCGGGCCCTGCGGACTGGCTCCGAGGGATGTCGTCGGCCGCCCCGGGCCGGTGCGCCTGGCGGGCTGCTCGGCGAGCAGGTGGTTGCCGCGCAGCCGTTCGACGAGTTCGGTGGCCGCACCGCTGGACAGCGACATCCGCTCCGCGGCCTGCGCCCGCGTGATCCCCGGCTCGGCGTGGACCAGCCGGAGCATCTCCGAGCCGGTGGCCCAGCGCAGCCGGGCCGAGCGAGTGGTCTCCGGCACGTGGCTGATTGTCGCTCCCATGGAAAGGTCAATATACTCGTGCCGCGAGGAAATTGCTGGAATGGGGGACTCCTGTGAATCCGCACCGGGGGACCGCAGACACTGCTGGGGAGGTGGGGCTCGTGGCCGCTCGACCGGAGCGCACTTTCGCGGCGGCGCGTCCCGGCCTGCTCGTCCTCATGCTGTCGGCCTTCGCAGGTGTGACCACCGAGATGCTCCCGGTGGGTCTGTTGCCCACGATCAGTGCGGCATTCCATGTCACCGAGTCCCGGACGGGGCTGGTGGTGAGCCTGTATGCGGCCACCGTGGCGACGATGTCCGTGCCACTGGTGCTGCTCACCAGGCGCGTCCCGGGGAAGCGACTGCTGCTGGCCGCCACCGGATCCTTCGCCGTGAGCAATCTCGGAGCCTCCCTGGCGCCGAGCCTGGCCGCCTTCGCGGGCGCCCGGGCGCTCGGGGGAGTCACGCATGCACTGTTCTTCTCCGTGTGCATCGGTTACGGCGCCCGGCTGGCGCCCAACGGATACACGGGACGAGCGTTCGCACTGGTGTCGGCGGGAGCTTCGGCCGGCTTCGCCCTCGGCGTGCCGCTCGCCACCGTCCTGGGCAATGCGCTCGGCTGGCGGGCCGCATTCGGCGCCGTCACGGGCCTCATGATCCTGGCCTTCGTGCTCACGGCCATCCTGCTGCCCGGCGTGGAGCACGTGCCCGGAGTCGCCGGCTCGTCTGGGCGCGGCAGGCGTCACTTCGCCACCGCGGTGGGTGCCAACACCCTGACCTTCCTCGGGCACTACTCGCTCTACACCTACGTGACCGTGCTCCTGCTGCATGCCGGGGCACGCACGGAGTTCACCGGGCCGATCCTTCTGCTGTTCGGAGCAATGGCCGTGGTCGGGGTGTGGGTGGCCGGTCCGCAGATCGACCGTCGCCCCCGCACCAGTGCCCTCGCCGTTCTCGGCGTCATCGGGCTGGGGATCCTCACCGCCGGGCTGGGTGCATCCTCCCTGCCACTGGTGATCCTCGGCGGTGCCGTGTGGAACTGCGCCTTCGGCGTGGTCCCGTCGCTGTTCCAGACGGCCGCAGTCCACGCGAGAGCCGTCTCGCCCGAGCTGACCGGCGCATGGATCAACTCGACGAGCAACATCGGCATCGGCGTGGGCTCCTTCCTGGGCGGCGTCATGCTGGAGCGCTTCGACTTTCCCGGCACGGTGATCCTGGCCGCGGGCTTCATCGCTGTGGCCGCACTCGTCGTCCTGGCCGCCACCGGGACCTTCCCGCCGACGGCGCGGGGATGGGACGACCCCACCACCACAACTCGAGGAGTGGAACCGGAATGACTTCGGAAAACCCGCACAGTGCCGTTCTCGCCGAGGTGGACGCCGTGCTGTTCGACATGGACGGCACCCTGGTGGACTCGACACAGGTTGTCGATGGGCTCTGGGCCGAGCTCGCACGGCGCTACGGCATCGACCCGACGGCGCTGCTGGACTACGCCCACGGGCGTCAGACAGGGGACACAATCGGTCGCTTCCTGTCGCCCGCGGACGACCCGGAGGCCGTGACGAGACGATTCGAGGCCCGGGAGCTGGTCGAGACCCGGGGAATCACCGAGATCCCCGGGGCGCGGCGACTTCTCGACCGGCTGCCGGCCGAGCGCGTCGCGGTGGTGACATCTGCCCCTCGTGCGCTCGCCGGGCTGCGCCTCACCGCGGCAGGGCTGGAGCTTCCCCAGGTGCTCGTCCCCGGCGATGAGGTGACCCGGGGAAAGCCCGATCCCGAGGGCTATGCCGAGGCGGCCCGCCGGCTGGGCGTCCCGATCGGGCAGTGCCTGGTGGTCGAGGACGCCGAGGCCGGGATCCTCGCCGGATGCGCATCGGGAGCCCAGGTGCTCGTCGTCGGCTCGCACCACTCGGAGACCACGAGACCCCTGCCACGCGTCGAGGATCTCACGCAGCTGTCGGTGGACACCTCCGGCGGCCGGATCCGACTCGTTCGGGCCTGAACCGTTCCCGGCGGCCGGCCTCAGCCGATACCGGGCACCGTCGTCGGTGTCTCGGCAGCCGGTCGCGCGAAGCCGCCCTCGGCGGGGAGCTTCTCGCCGTAGCGGTCCACGTACTGCCCGTAGAAGATCCGGGTCGCGAGTTCGCGGCGACTGGAGACGCCCACCTTGTCGAAGATCGTCTTGAAGTGGTCCTGCACCGTGTACGGCGACAGGTGCAGGGTCTGGGCGATGGCGTGGGTCGACTCGCCCCGCAGCATCTGCATGACCACCTCGCCCTCCCTGTCGGTCAGCCCGTGGGCGGACACGATGAGCGGCAGGATCTCCGGAGGGCTCGCCGGCTCGATGGTCACCGCGATGCTCGTGACGTCCGCGCCGGTGGTGAACGGCGCCGCGTGCAGCGTGAACCACTGACCGCTCGCACCGCGGGCACGCAGCCGCGCGGAGACGGTGCGGTTGCTGGTCACCCCGCGTGCGGCGGCGACGATCGTGGACACGGCCACCGCCTGCAGCCCCCACAGTTCGCCGCCCAGGTCACGCACCCGCTCGTCGGCCGCCGCAGTGGCCTGCTGGAGCCGGCCGCTGCTGTCGAAGACCAGCACCGCGGGGCCGGCCTGGGCGCGCAGCCCGTTCTGCGCCACCGTGGCGATGATGCTGGCGCGCATCCCCAGTGCGATGGAGTGCTCGAGCTGCGCCATGAACTCCGCCTCTGCCTGGTTGAAGGCCGGGCTGCCCGACTCCCGGTAGATGGCGTAGGCCCCCCACATGAGCCCGCCCACCCGGGCCACCCCGCGCAACTCGTGCTCGACGCCCAGCAGAGGCTTCACGACATTGCGATACCGGGCGCTGCGCATCGGATCACCGCCGGTCGACTCGGAGAGCACCCCGACCGCGATGTCGCTGTGTGCCATGTCGGCGAACTGGTTGACGTCGGCCACGGCGTACTCGTGGAACAGGAATTCCGGGTCGCCGGAGTCGACCAGCCCCACCTTCGCCGAATCGGTGAGGATGTGGGTGGCCGGATCGATCGACCCGATGCACATGGCGTCGTAGGGCACCGCCCGGCGCACCAGCTCGAGGGCCGCGAAGAAGTAGTCGACCTGCCCGAGCCCGGCGCCTGCGAGGGCATCGATGGACCCCCTCGCGCTCTGCGTCTGGTACCGCGTCATGGATCAAGTGTCCCCGCACCGCCAATCGGGGGGAATCCCAGATTTCTGGGTCCACCGGTGACCGCACACGGGGGATGGAACGCCCGGATCCGCTCCCCGAGACTGGTCACAACCGAGCCGGAAACCGGCCCACGCCGAGGAGAGAAGCTGACCATGACCACCATCACCGACCTGCCGTCCGCCGAATTCCCGGCCGATCCGGCCAGCCAACTCGAGACCCTGCTGGCCGGCATCGACGGCGAGTACTTCGGCCCCACGCATCCCGGCTGGGACCGGGCACGGCAGGCCTGGAATCTCGCTGTCGACCAGCACCCGGTGGCGGTCGTCGAGCCGCTCAGCGCCGCCGACGTCTCCGCCGTCCTGCGTGCCGCCGGGCAGCTGGGGATGAGGGTCGCGCCCCAGGCGACCGGGCACGGAGCCAGCACCCTGGGGGACTTGTCCGGCACCGTGCTCCTGCAGACGCGGCGCATGAACGAGGTGACCGTCGACGCGGCCCGGATGATTGCCCGGGTCGGTGCCGGAGCAGTCTGGGCAGACGTGGTCGGGCCGGCCGCCGCCCTCGGACTCGCGGCGCTGGCCGGTTCGTCGCCCGATGTCGGGGTGGTCGGGTACACCCTCGGCGGCGGTTTCAGCTGGCTGTCGCGCTCGCACGGGCTGGCGGCCAACAGCGTCACCGCGATCGAACTGGTGACCGCCGACGGCGTGGCCAGGCGGATCGAGGTGGCTTCCCCGGACGCTCTGGGCGCGGGCTCCTCCCCGGCTCCGGACAGTGCCGAGGCCTTCGACGCCGAACTGGCGTGGGCCCTGCGCGGCGGTGGCGGCGACTTCGCAGTGGTCACCGCACTCGAGTTCCGGCTCTATCCGATCACCGAGGTCTGCGCGGGCGCTCTCATGTGGCCCATCGAGCGGGCAGCCGAGGTGCTGCACGCCTGGCGCGAGTGGGCCTGCGAGGAACCGCCCTCGGTCACCTCGGTGGCCAGGCTGCTGCGGCTCCCGCCCCTGCCCGAGCTCCCGCCCTTCCTGCGCGGCAGGTCGCTGGTCGTCGTCGAGGCGGTGGCCCAGGAGCCCGCCGACGTCGGAGATGAACTCATCGGCCGGCTGCGTGAGCTCGGCCCGGAGATCGACACCTTCGCCACCGTCCCGGTCGCCGAACTGTCGGCACTGCACATGGATCCTCCCGGGCCGGTGCCGGGCGTCGGCGACGGCGTCCTGATCGATGCCCTGACTCCCGAGCTGGTGGACGCCCTGGTGGACGTGGTAGGGCCCGTCGGCACCCGGACGGGTGCCCTGCTGTCGGTGGAACTGCGTCATCTCGGCGGTGCGCTGGCCAGCTCACGTGGCGAGGGCGGAGTGGTGGCGGGTCTGGACGCCGAGGCAGCCCTGTACATGGTGGGCATCGCGCCGGTGCCCCCGGCGGCGGCAGCGGTGCGGGCCGGGATCGACGCGGTGCTGGCGGCCGTGGCGCCGTGGCGCTCCCGGGTCGACTTCTCGAACTTTGCCGAGACCCGGCGGGACCCACGCACGCTGTTCGGCAACGATGTGGAGCGGCTGCGCGCGCTGCACAGGATCGTCGACCCGAAAGGCATCATCCGCTCGAACCATCCGGTGGGCTGACTGCCCGCCATCCTGCCGGGAGGCGCCGAGGAGCCCGGCTCAGCTGTTCGCGTCGGCGGGGAAGACCAGCCCCGCGTCGGTGTGCATCCTCCACAGCACGTCGTTGACCTGGTGCGACAGGGCGAGCCAGCGGGCATAGCGCGCCCGGGACTGCTCGCTGTGCGGCGAGCCGAGGACCTCGGCGAAGTTCCTCAGCTCGCCCAGCATCGGATTGTCCGGGGCGGCACCGCCGATCGGGACGGTGTTGCCCTCGCCGTCCAGGTACTGGGCCGAGGTGAGCTCCCCGCCGTCGTCGATGACGATGTGTTCGCGATCGCCGTAGATCTCGGAGGTCATGGTCGAATTGACGATCTTCGAGGCCAGCAGGGTGACGTCGAAGTCCTCGTAGCGCAGCAGACCGGTGCCCATGCCGTCCACGCCACTGCGCAGGATCCGGGCCCGGTAGAAGGCCTCGCGCGGCGGGCCGAAGAGGGCGACGGCGTTGTAGACCAGGTACACGCCGAGGTCCTGCAGGGCGCCGCCGGCGAACTCGGTGCTGAACACCGCCGGCGTCGCGCCGGCCCTGAAGGCGTCGTACTCGGACGAGTACTTCATGTAGGAGAAGACCGCCCCGCTCACGTGCTCCAGCGATCGGACGCAGCTCTCGACGGCGGCGAAATTGTCGGTGTGGATGATCCGGGCCGCCTCGAAATACCGCACATCCGGGTGCTCGCGCAGCAGCGCGTCGATACGGGAGAACTGCGCGGGACTCGCGAAGGCCGGCTTCTCCACGATGACATTCCGGTCGTGCGCGATGCACAGGGCCGCCTGGTCGCAGTGGCGGGCATTGGGGGAGGCGATGTAGACGGTGTCGATCGCGTCGTCCGCGGCGAGGGCGGCCACGGAGGTGTGCACCCGCGTGATTCCGCACTCACGGGCGAAGGCCTCGCCGTGTTCCGCCGAACGCGAGCACACCGCCCCGATCCGCACATCCGGGAGGCTGCGTGCGGCGTCGGCGAACTGACGGGAGATCCAGCTGGTTCCGATGATGCCGATCGAGATCATGATCTCCTCCGGGTGCGGGAGCGGGGTCGGGCGGGGCTGTGGTCGGTCAGCTCGTCAGTGCCTTCTTCACCAGGGCGGCGACCTCGCGTCCCTCGGCGCGGCCCTTCACCCTGTCGTTCACGGCACGCACGATCTTCCCCATCTGCTTCATCGTCGGCTTCGCCTCCTGGGAGGCGGCGGCCAGCTCTTCGTCCACGATCTCCTGCAGTTCCTCGGAGCTCAGTGGAGCGGGCAGGTAGCGCTGCAGGTAGGCAGCCTCGGACTTCTCCTTGTCGGCCAGCTCCTGGCGTCCCGCCTGCTGGTAGGTCTCGGCCGACTCCTCGCGGGTGTGCACCTCGCGGGTGAGGATCGCCAGTTCCTCGGCGTCGGTGAGCTCGTGCGCCTTGCCGGCGACCTCGGCGTTCATGATGGCTGCGATGGCCATCCGCAGGGTCGACTTCGCCTCGGCGTCCTGCGCCTTCATCGCCGTCACGAGATCGGATTTCAGCTGGTCCTTGAGTGTTGCCATCGATGGCTCCTTCCGCGCCGCACAGGGGTCAGAGCCTACCGGCCCGACGCTCGTCCGACCTGGGCAGCACTGCTCATCATCCTCCGGTGGACGCCCACCCGGTAGAGTTGCACAGCGTGGCACTCGATGAACTCTCCGAACGAATTGCTCAGCTCGACCAGTCCTTGACCTCGATCGAGGCGGTCGTCGACGTGCCTGGGAAGCAGAAGCAGATCGCGGCCCTCGAGGAAGAGGCGGCCGCACCCGATCTGTGGAACGACCAGGAGCACGCCCAGGCAGTCACCAGCAAGCTCTCCCGGCTGCAGGCTGACGTGGAGCGCGTCCAGGGCCTGCGCTCCCGGTTCAGCGATGTCGGCATCCTGCTCGAGCTGGCGGCCGAGGAGAACGATCCGGACACCGCCAAGGAGGCGGGCAAGGAACTCGACGGGCTCGGGTCCGAGATCGACGCCCTCGAGGTGCGCACCCTGCTCTCCGGCGAGTACGACGAGCGTGACGCGCTGGTGACGATCCGCTCGGAGGCCGGGGGAGTGGACGCGGCGGACTTCGCCTCGATGCTGCTGCGGATGTACGAGCGCTGGTGCGAGCGTCACGACTACACCTACGAGGTCTACGACGTCAGCTACGCCGAGGAGGCCGGCATCAAGTCGGCCACCTTCACCGTCAAGTGTCCCTACGCCTACGGCACCCTCTCGGTCGAGCAGGGCACCCACCGGCTGGTCCGGATCAGCCCCTTCGACAACCAGGGCCGGCGTCAGACCAGCTTCGCCGGGGTCGAGGTGCTGCCCGTGGTCGAGGAGACCGACCACATCGACATCCCGGAGCAGGACATCAGGGTCGACGTCTTCCACGCCTCGGGCCCCGGTGGTCAGGGCGTCAACACCACCGACTCCGCGGTCCGGGTCACCCACCTTCCCACCGGCATCGTGGTGAGCTGCCAGAACGAGCGCTCCCAGATCCAGAACAAGGCAGCCTGCCTCCGGGTGCTGCAGGCCAAGCTGCTCGAGGTGGCCCGCCAGCAGCGAGCCGCCGAGATGGATGCCCTGAAGTCGGACGGCAATTCCTGGGGCAGCCAGATGCGCTCCTACGTGCTGCACCCCTACCAGATGGTCAAGGATCTGCGCACCGGTTACGAGTCCGGCAATCCCGACGCCGTCTTCGACGGGGACATCGACTCCTTCATCGACCGCGGCATCCGCTGGCGCCGTCAGGAGGAGCAGGTCTCGGCCTGATCCGCGGTCGGCCACAGCGTTTCCGGCCCGAGTGGCGGCCTTTCCTGTGTGTTTTTCCACTCCGCGCGCCGCGCGCGACGATCGCCACGTGGTCGCCTAGACTCACCATGTCCGGGCTGAGATTTCTCAGCGAACTTCCCCTCCATCAACCCGGTCAGGACCGCTGTGATCACATTCGACGACGTCTCCAAGGTGTACCCACGCCAGCTTCACCCTGCCCTCAGCCATGTCAGCGTCGAGATCGACAAGGGTGAATTCGTCTTCCTCGTCGGCATCTCCGGTTCCGGGAAATCGACCTTCCTGCGGCTGATACTGCGCGAATACCGGCCCACCAGCGGCACTGTCTCGATCGAGGGCAGGGACGTCGGTCGGATGCGCAACGGGCGCGTGCCGCGCCTGCGCCGCCAGATCGGCACGGTCTTCCAGGACTTCCGGCTGCTGCCAGGCAAGAGCGTCTACGACAACGTGGCCTTCGCACTGCAGGTGCTCGGACGCCCCACCCGCGAGATCCGCGAGAGGGTGCCCGCCACCCTGGAGCTCGTCGGACTGGGCACGAAGGGGCAGCGTCGTCCCGAGGAGCTGTCCGGTGGTGAACAGCAGCGCGTCGCGATAGCCCGCGCCGTCGTGAACAACCCCAAGATCCTCATCGCCGACGAGCCGACGGGAAATCTCGACCCGGCCACGAGCGTCGGCATCATGAAGCTGCTCGACCGGATCAACCGGCGGGACACCACCGTCATCATGGCCACCCACGACTCCACGATCGTCGACCAGATGCGGCGCCGGGTCATCGAACTCGACAAGGGACTTGTCGTGCGGGACCAGCGCCAGGGCGCCTACGGGAACCTCTGAGTGAACGGCGAGACCACGATGAGACAAGAGGGTGAGCTGTAGTGCGTCACACGTTCCGCGAGACCTGGTCTGGTCTGCGACGCAATGCCTCGATGACGGTCGCCGTCATCGTGACGATGTGGGTTTCCCTGGCACTGTTCGGGGCGAGCCTCATGACCATGCAGCAGGTCAATGCCATGAAGGGCCAGTGGTACGACAAGATCGAGGTCTCGGTCTTCCTGTGCACCGCAGACAACGCGTCCGACGGGGCCGGCGGGAATTGCGAGTCGACCCAGGGCATCACCGACACCCAGCGCGATGCCATCCGCGAGCTCCTGTCGAATCATCCCGATGTCCAGACGGTCTACTACGAGTCGAAACAGCAGGCCTTCCAGGAATTCCAGAAGGCATATGCCGGGAATCCGATCAAGGATTCGCTCACGGTCGACCAGATGCAGGACTCGTTCCGGGTGAAACTCAAGAATCCGCAGAACTACCAGGACGTCGTCACCGCGGTGCAGGGGCTGCCCGGCGTGCAGGCCGTCCAGGACCTCCACACGGTCCTCGACCCCTTCTTCCGGGTGCTCAACGCGCTCAAGTGGGGGACGATGGGGATCGCTGCAATGCTGCTCCTGGCGGCCTCCCTGCAGATCGGGAATTCCATCCGGATGTCCGCATTCACCCGCCGCCGGGAGATCGGCATCATGAGGCTGGTCGGCGCGTCGAATCTGTACATCATGCTTCCCTTCCTGCTCGAGGCGCTGTTCGCCGGTGTGATCGGAATCCTGCTGGCCGGCGGCTCGATGGCGGCCCTGCAGTACTTCGTGGTGGACCGGGTGAAGTCTCAACTTTCGATCCAGAGTCTCGGCTGGATCACATGGTCCGACACCGGAATGGCGGTGGCCGGAGTTGCGGTGGTGGGCATTGTTCTTTCTATTATTCCGACATTGGTCGCGACCAGAAGATATCTGAGGGTCTGACATGAGTGGGCCAGCGGCGCTGACAGGAAATGACACAAGAGGAGCGGTCTCGTGACGCGAGCGACAATTCCCGGCGATGATTCGGTCCGTCCGGCGAGGACGGTCGCGAGTCGTTGCGGCAGGCTCGTGGTGAGCGGACTCCTGCTTGGCTCCCTGGCGCTGTCGGTCGCCCCCGGCCTTGCCCGGGCGGATGATCTCGATGACCGCCAGTCGTCGCTGAGCCAGCAGGTCTCAGCCTCCGACGACGAGGTGAGCGCCGAGGACCAGGCGCTGGCCAGTGCCCAGGCGGCACTCGCCAGCTCGCGCCAGCAGCTCGCCGACGCGCAGACGGTGCTGTCCGCGGCGCAGTCGGACCGCGATGCCGCTGCCAAGAAGGACTCCGATGCGCAGGCGGCACTCGATGCCGCGAATGCCGCGCTCAAGCAGGCCAACGACGACGTCACCGCCGCCCAGGCAGCCGTGACGGCCCAGAAGAAGGCCGTGGGCTCGGACGTGCGGGCAAGCACCCAGCAGAACAGCTCGCTGGTGACCATCGGCCTGCTGGTGAGTGGGGTGTCGACCTCCGACCTGTCGAACCGGGTCCAGTGGACCGACCAGGCCTTCCGCTCCCAGCAGACCAAGCTCGACCAGCTCAATTCGGCGCAGCTGAAGTTCGAACAGGCGCAGCAGCGCCAGCAGACCGCCCAGCAGGCGGCCGACCAGCAGCGCACCGCGGCGGCGCAGACGCTTGCCGCCAAGCAGCAGTCCGCGGACGCCGCGGACGCCGCCAAGCAGAAGGTCGACGCCCTGGTGACCCAGCGCAACCAGGACGAGAGCGCCGCCCAGCAGGCGCTGGCGGCCGCACAGGCGAAGAACACCGAGCTGAAGGCACAGCAGCAGGCGCTCGCCCAGCAGATCCAGCAGCGCAACGAGGAACGCGCCGCGGAGGCCGCCCGCCAGGCTGCTGCCGCGAAGCTGGCGGCCGAGCAGGCGGCACAGGCACAGCA
>JBAQVA010000107.1:0-3375 GCA_049297835.1 Propionibacterium sp. | reverse complement strand
ACGCTCCTTACACCCCACCGATCCCCGGCATCGACGCTCACGGCGGGCGCGTTCTCCACGTGGCGCAGTACCGCAGCCCCGGGGAGTTCGCGGGGGCTCGGATCGCGATATTCGGTGCCGGCAACTCGGCTCTTCACAGATGAGGGTGTAGGTGGGGTCTGAAGCCGCCGGTCTCGAGCAGGCTGCGGGCGATGTAGTTGGTGAGGTTGCGGAAGCCGAGGGCGGAGCCGCGGAGGTGTTCCAGGCGTCCGTTGAGGGCCTCGGTGGGCCCGTTGGATGTGCCGGGCCGGTCGAAGTAGGCGAGCACGTCGGCGGCGCGCTTGGCCAGGGTCCGGCCCAGCGTGGTGAGCTCGACCAGTGGCTTCGGGATGCCGGCGCCCAGGTCTGTGATCAGTTTGTCCATCAACTCCCGGCCCTGGCGCCGGTCCTGGTGGCGGTAGGCGGCGATCATGCGCTGGTAGATCCCCCAGGTCGCCTCGACCTCGAGGTGTTCCTCTGCCGCGAAGAGCGCGTGCAGGCGGTCGTTCTGCTTGTCGGTGAGCAGGTCCGCGCCGGTGTGCAGGGTTCGGCGGGCCTTGTAGAGCGGGTCGTCCTTGAATCCTCGGTGGCCGTGGATCATGAGCTGGACCCGGCGTCGGCACGCATCCAGGGCGTCGCCGGCCAGTCGAACGACGTGGAAGGGGTCCATCACCGCGACCGCGTCGGGGACCTCCTCGGCGGCGGCGGTCTTGAAGCCGGTGAACCCGTCCATCGCGACCACCTCGACCCTGTCGCGCCAGGGCTGGTCGCGGTCGGCCAGCCAGGTCTTGAACACGGCCTTGGAGCGGCCTTCGACCATGTCCAGTAGCCGGGCCGGGCCAGTGCCGTCGCGAACCGGGGTGAGGTCGATGATCACGGTCACGTACTTGTCGCCCTTGCGGGTGTGGCGCCACACGTGCTCGTCTACGCCGAGGACACGCACCGAGTCGAACCGGGCTGGGTCATCGATCAAGACCCGCTTGCCCTCGGCCAGGACCGCGTCGTTCGCGGTGTTCCAGGCAACACCGAGGCCTTCGGCGACGCGAGACATCGTCAAGTGCCCGACCACGATCCCTTCGAGTGCCCACCGCAGCCCGGCCCGGGAGATCTTCGCTCGTGGTTCGGCCGCGGCGGTGGTGTCCTGCCGCCACACATGACCGCACCCGGCGCACCGGTACCGGCGGATCGTGACCAACAGAGTCGTGGGGCGCCAGCCCAGCGGTTCATGGGCCAGTTCCCGGGTCACGGTGTCACGCGGGACACCCTGACAACCGCACCGCCGGCACCACTGGTCCGGCTCCACGACCCGGCAGGCCAGCACGGCACGGTCGGGTTCGAGCCGTTGGCCCACTGCTTCCAGGCCGAGCACGTCCAGACGGCAGAAGGCAGTCAGGTCAGGGTGGTCGAACAAATCAGCGCGGCCACCGACGGTAGCGTCGTACATGTCGAGGTCTTTCGAGATGGGCGTGTAGGAACCTCCATCCTCGGAAGACCTCGACCCCTCCCCCCACACCGACGCGCCACCCGACCGCGCGACATGCCCTACACCCTCATCTATGAAGAGCCCCTTTGGCCGGGGGAGGAGGACGCGATCTCTGCGTCCTGACGCATAAGGTCCAAGGGGCCGCAGCGAGCCACGCTGCGGCCCCTTGAGGCTAGGCGACTGACAGCGAGGATCTCACTGCGCACGCACGGTCAGCACGGGGCAATGGGCGTGGGTGATGCACTCCAGGCTGACCGACCCGAGGATCAGCGCCGCGAACTCACCGTGACCCCGGGTGCCGAGCACGAGCAGCTGGGCGTGCTCGGAGGCAGCGATCAGCGCGGGAGCCGGGCGACCGTGGGTGAGGCGGCGTGTGGCGGTGACCGGGCAGCCACCGGGGAACGCCCGCTCGATCGCTGCCTCCTGCTGCTGTGCGGCTTCGGTCCGGAAGATCTCGGCGTCACCGGCGATGGTCCCGGTGTAGAAGTCCGGGGCCTTCCAGCAGGTGATGGTGAGCAGCTCGGCCTGCAGCGTTGCGGCGTACTCGGCGGCCTTGCGCAGCGCCACTATGGACGAATCGGAGCCGTCCACAGCGGCGATCACGGGGGCAGGTGGGGTAGAGATCATAGGAGTGTCCTTGCGTCTGTCGTGGCGGTCTGGTGGGGGTCGGGGCGGTGCTCCGGACTGAGCGCGGTGTTCTCAGGCGAGGAGGCTGCTGATCTGGACGCCGGCGAGGGCGATCCCGGCGACCAGGACCGTCGAGGCGGAGGCCAGGATGAACGGTCGGGCCCCGACGTGCACCAGGTTGCGGATCTTCACTCCGCAGCCGAGGCCGAACATCGCCGCGGACAGCAGCGCCGTCTGCAGCAGGTGGCCGACGTCGAGCACGACGGTGGGCAGGGGGAGGGTGGAGCGCAGGATGACCATGAGCAGGAAGCCGATGATGAATACGGGCACCAGCGGCGGCTTCTTGCCGTCGGCCGAGGAATGCCCGAGGCGGCGCTGGCGGAGGCTGAGGATCGCGACGACCGGGGCCAGCATGAGCACGCGGGCGAGCTTCACGATGACCGCGAGTCCCAGTGCGCCGCTGCCGATGATGCCGCCGGCGGCGACCACCTGGGCGATCTCATGGATCGAACCGCCCGCCCACATGCCGCTCATCTCGGGGGTCAGGCCGAGCATCTGGCTGGCGAAGGGGATGAGTGGGATCATCAGCGTCCCGAAGATCACCACCAGCGCGACCGCGGTGACCACGTCCTCCTCGTCGGATTCGGTGACCCCTTCGACGCCGGCGACCGCGGCGGCCCCGCAGATCGAGAAACCGCAGGCGATGAGCAGCGCCTGCCCGGAGCGCATCTTCAGCAGCCGGCCCATCGCGACCGTGCCGAGCAGGCCGCCGCCGACGATGCACACGATGACCACGAGCATCGGCGCGCCAAGCGAGAGGATGTCGGAGATCACCAGCTGCAGGCCGAGGAAGACGATGCCCAGGCGCAGCAGCTTCTTGGAGGCCAGCGTGATCCCGGGGGCGGTCGATTCGGGCAGTCGGACCACGTTCGTCAGCGCGATCCCGGCGACGATCGCGACGATGAGCGGACTCACGCCAGGCAGGAAGACGTTGACGGTCATCGCGATGAGGACCGCGCCGAAGCAGAGCAGGAGGCCGGGGAAGTACTTCTGCACCCTCCCGATGCGAACGGGCGCGGCAGTGGAAGGTGGGGCAGGTGTGCGCTGGAGCATGCGAACAGTCTGACAGCGCCCACACCGCGGGCGACAGTTGCCAATCATCATGCCGGGGCATACGGTTTCGATATGGGAGTGCCGAAGGGCTGGTGGCCGAACCTCCGCACCCTCGCGCTGTTCGTCGCGGTGGT
>JBAQVA010000106.1:0-9158 GCA_049297835.1 Propionibacterium sp. | reverse complement strand
CACGAGCTCGGTCTGCAACCCGACGACCTCGACCCGACGGTGTCCACCGAAATCAAACGAGCCCTGGCCCGCTCGATCAAGGTCAATGCCCGCCCCCTCACGGTGGCCGAATGGTCCATCCTCCTGCGTGGAGCAGGCCTGGACATCCAGTCAGCGCACACCGCGCCGATGGAACTGCTCCGGCTGCGCCGAAACCTCCAGGACGAGGGCATCGCGGGCATCGCCCGGATCACCGGAAACTTGGTGCGCTGGCCCGCCGCCAGGCGACGGATCCTCGACATGCGCACCACTTTCAACCGCTACCAGGACTCGTTGATAGCCGTGTCGATCATCGCCCGCAAGCCAGAGGAGAATCTCACTCATGAATGACACCGCCACTCCATCCCCGTCCGGGACCATGACCTATCTCGCGGATCTTGCCTCTCTCGTGACCATCCAGGACGAGGCCACCGTCTCCCGCACCGTGCTTGAGGCCGACGGTGCCCGGATCGTGCTGTTCGCATTCGATGCCGGTCAGGTCCTCACCGAACACACTGCCGCGATGCCCGTCCTGCTCACTGTTCTCGATGGGCATCTGCGCGTCACCGGGGGCGGCACTGCCGTCGACCTCACCCCCGGAGGCGTCATCCACCTCGACACCCGCGTTCCCCACACGGTCCTCGCCGTGGAACCCAGCCGCCTGGTCCTCACCATGCTCGACAACCGCGCCCGGCCACTGCACGATGCCACCGGCATCCACAGCGGCCACGCTGCACCGGACTCACGCTGACCCACCGCAGCCGGAGGGCCGTGAAACGAGCCCAGCGGCTCGACCAGCCGGCTCCCCTCGTCATCGCAGCCTACGTGATAGCATCGCCGTTCTAGCCGGCGCCTTGCCGCTGCCGGCCAGGCATTCTTCGGCAAGCCCCGCGCCCGGGACGAGGACCACATCGACAGGCGGGCTGGCGAGCCCCTCAGCATCCTCTTCGCCCCGAAAGCACGACAGCTCGCCACCACACGGCGGCGAGCTGTTGGAACGGGAAGTCAAACCAGCCAATCGCCGGTTTGAACAATGACCATCTGGTGGAGTTAACGCGGGCATTTTCGAAACTCTCCCCGGCGTTGGTACGGGCGATCCGGACGCACACGGAGATTCGTCGAAGGGAGCTCCGACCAGCAGGAACGCAGCGACGAACGGTTCGCCGGGTGACGAAGGTCCGAGAAAGGGATCTCTTGGCTGCCGAGGCCCAATACCGTCAAGGAGCCACGCTCAGGGAGATTGCGGCCGGACTTGGCGTCGACCACCAGCGACTAGCCGAGCTGCTTCGGGCACGAGGCGTTGCCATCCGTCGCCGCTCCCCCACTGAGGCCGAGATCGTCGAGATGATCCGACGTTATGAGTCGGGTGAGTCCCTGGCGAGAGTCGGCAACCGGCTCGGGTTCGACGCGGGGACCGTGCGGAATCACCTGCTTCACAGCGGCTTCAAGGCTCGTGATTGTCATGGCCGAGAGCGCTGATCCGGACAGTCCTTCTGCACAGACGGGCGACGCACCCTAACAAGCTCGGGCGGCCCTCAGCCCAGGCTGGGAGAATGTTACGCATGGAGATCGGTGAGCATTGGGGCTACCGGAAGCGCGGTACCGACCCGTTGGTGGAGGTCGAGATCCTCAAGATCGGAACGCAGAAGCCAGCTCGCACGCTTGTTGGTTTTGTTGCGGAGAAGTTCGAGGGCAGACAGGAGTGGATCCCGCCTTCCCGCCTCAAGGTGCTGTGGGTTGTGAGCTTGCCCGGGCCTGGTTTCTTTGCTGATCGATGACGTTCAAGACGCGGGCGAGGCGATCTTGGTGCGTGCATCGACCAGGAGTGAGCCGGTGGCCTGTCCAGGCTGCGGTGCCCTGACGGAACGGGTGCGCGCGTTCTGCGAGCGCCGCCCGGCCGACGTGCCGGTCGATGGCCGCCGCGTGGTCCTTCGGTTGCGCCGGCTGCGGTGCACGGCTCCGGAGTACGCCAGGCAGACATTCCGCGAGCAGGTACCTGGCGTTCTCGAGCCGTACCAGCGGCGCACCGTGCGGCTGACGGCGCAGTTGCGCGCAGTCGTACGCGAACTCGCCGGACGCGGCTCGGCCCGGCTGCTCCCCGCGCTCGGGGTCAAGACCGGGAGGGATGCGGCGTTGCGCGCGTTGATGGGTATCCCGCTGCCGGACCGGCCAGTCCCCGAGGTCCTGGGCATTGATGACTTCGCGCTGCGGCGCAGCCGTCAGTACGCCACCGTCCTCATCGACGCGAGCACCGGTGCGCGTATCGACGTCGTCCCGGGCCGCCGCGCAGCGGCAGTGACCGCATGGCTGTGCGCTCACCCCGGAGCACGGCTCTTCTGCCGCGACGACTCAGCCACCTACGCGCAGACGATCACCGATGCGAATCCGGGCGCGGTCCAGATCTCAGACCGGTGGCATCTCTGGCACGGGCTCGACGAGGCGGTGCTGAAGGAAGTCGCCGCGCACTCAGCGTGCTGGGCAGGCTCCACCCGCCTCCAGGACGGCCCGCGCGCGGCGACGACCGCCGAACAATGGCAGCAGGTGCATGAGCTCACCGACAACGGTGTCGGTGAGCTGGAGTGCGCCCGGCGTCTGAATCTCGGGCTGAACACCGTCAAGCGGTACGCCCGTGCCGCTGAACCCGAGACGCTGCGCCGAGCGCCGCAATACCGGCCCACACTCATGGCCCCCTACCGCGAGCACTTGCAACGCCGACGCGCTGAGGAGTCCGGCGTGCCGACGACCCAGCTCCCGGAAGAGATCCGCTTGCTCGGCTACCCAGGCAGCGCGAACCTGCTGGTGCGCTACCTGAACCAGGGCCGCGCCGAGCAGAGACCACACCTCTCACCACGACGGGCAGCATGCCTGCTGCTAACCCGGCCCGCCCGGCTCAGCCCCGCCCAGCAGGAGTACCGGGACGAACTGGCGCGATCATGCCCGGAGATGACCGGGCTGCAGGCACTGATCCGCGACTTTGCGGCTCTCTTGACGCCGAGGGCCGAGAACGCCCCCGCGCTCGAAGCATGGTGCGATGCAGCGCAGGCTGCCGAGCTGCCAAACATGCGCTCCTTCGTACGCGGCCTCCGCACGGACCACGCCGCCGCGACGGCCGCCGTCACCCTCCCGCACCACAACGGCCGAACCGAAGGCGTCAACACCAGAACCAAAATGATCAAACGCCAGATGTACGGCCGCGCCAGCTTCGAACTCCTCCGCCACCCCATCCTCCTGGCCTAACCACCGAAAACGCGCCAGAGCCCGGTCTTCGGACACTCCCACCGTTTCTCATATGAGCAGGGCGAGTGTGGCACTTATTACTGTGATCGGGGCGATGATCAAGCCAAACAGTGCGTAGCGCCGCCAGCTCAGGTGCTCACCCAGTGCGGTCAGGCGCGAATGCCAGAGCAGGGTCGCGAGCGAGGCCCATGGAGTGATGAGCGGACCGACGTTAGTACCGACAAGTAGTGCGGCGATCCGGCGGGGCGATCCGCTGACCGGTTCGAGCGCGAGATAGGCGGGCAGGTTGTTGACCAGGTTGGCGCCAAGCGCGGAGGTACCGGAAAGCCGTAGAAGGCTGGCCGCGTCATCACCGGTGGTGCCGGCCACGTGTCCGAGCAGGCGAGTGAGGCCGAGTTCATCAGCCGACTGGATGACCAGGAAGAGACCACTGGCGAGCAGCACGAGTTGCCAGGGCATCAGGGAGAGTCGCAGAGATCGGGGGCGACGGAGCGCGAACGCCACGAGCAATGTGAACGCGCCGCCGGAGGCGGGTATCCATACGGGGATGCCAGACACGAGTAGTGGCAGGATCGCGACGACGACCGTTGTGGACACCCGCAGCAGCACGCGATCCTCAATGGAGTCGAGCGGGTGCAAACGGTAGCGTCTGAGCAGATCACGACGGAAAGCTGCGAAGACCGCGATGCACGGGATGGCGATAGCGGCCAGTGCGGGCAGGGCCATCAGGGCCACAAAACGGGTCGCGTTGGAGAAGCCGAGGGCATGCTCCGAGAGCAGGTTGGTGAGGTTTGAGACCGGCAGCAACAAGGATCCGGTGTTGGCTAGCCACACGGAAATCAGAGCGAATGGCAGCGGCGAGAGCCCGCTTTGTCGAGCGAGGAGCACGACAACTGGGGTGAGAAGTACCGCAGTCGTGTCCAGCGACAGGAATGTCGTGCACACGACGGACAAAGCTACTACGAGTAGCCAGAGCACCCACGCACGATTGGCGCCAAGTACGGCAATGCGGCTGGCGATCACCTGGAAAAGGCCTGCGTCGGCCGCAAGCTCGGCGATTATGGTAATGGCGACAACGAACAAAAGGATCGGCCAAGTACGCGCACCGACTGCGAGTGCCTGATGAACGGACAGGACTCCGGACACGACAGCCGCGAATCCGATGACCAGCATTGTGGCACCGATGACCGCTGTGCGCATCCGCCCTCCTCACCAGCTCAGAAGTCGCGCGAGTTGCATCGACTGTCCCGACAAACATAGCCACCAGCGATGCCCCGGGGGTGTGCGCCTCTCATCCATGTCCTTCTCCCGCGCCGACCCCGTCTGATCGTCGCATCACAGCGACACCGCACGTGCGGGAGGAGCCGGACACTGACAGCCTCATTGCGCTTGTCCTGCACCTCGCCAAACAACTCCACCAACAAGAAACCCAGGATCACGCCGTTCATGCGCGAGACGCTCAAGCCAGCGACCTCCACAACTGCACCGGCCAGGTCGAGGACGGACTGAGGCCGACGCCCCTATTCGTCAGCACCACCGGCGGCTGAGGAGGCACTGACATTCGCGGCGGTGACCTACCAGCGAGTCTCCACGAAAGAGCAGACCGCGAGGGGCGGGCGCGACGAGGGGTTCTCGATCCCGGCACAACGGGAAGCCAACGGGCGCAAGGCCGAAGCGCTGGGTGCGCGGATCGTGGCGGAGTTCGTCGACGCCGGAGAATCCGCCCGATCAGCCGACCGCCCGGACTTGAAGCGAATGCTCGACTACATCGCCTCTCCCCCCAGATCACGTATTGCATCGTCGACAAGGTCGACGGGCTCGCACGCAACCGCCTCGACGACGCCGAAATCCACCGCGCACTCCTCGACACCGGGGTCAAGCTGATGTCAGCGACGGAGAACATCGATGAGACCACGTCAGACATGCTGCTGCACAGCATCATGTCGTCGATTGCCGAGTTTCCACTCAAAGAACCTCGCCACCGAGGTCACGTAAGGGCTCACCCAGAAAGTCGCCGCCGGCTGGACACCCATGTGCACACCACTCGGCTACCTCAACACCCGGGCACGGGACGAACAGGGACGCGAGTACCCCACCGTGGAGATCGACGAAGAACGCGGCCCGTTCATCAGGTGGGCATTCGGGCAATACGTCACCGGTGACTACAGCGTTGTCGAACTCCTCGCCGACGCAACTGTCAGAGGACTCACTACCGCGCCAACACCACAACGCCCATCAGCGTCGGTTGGCCGTTCGACCTTCTTCAAGATCCTCCGCAACCCCTACTACGTCGGCCTCGCCAAGAAGGTCGAGCAAGCCGTCGATGAATGGTTCGCCGCCTGATCCGACGAACTCGCGGAACTCGCCGTGAACCGGCGCAGGCTGGAAGACGAGTCCGACAAGCTCCTGGCTGCCCATTTCGCCGACGCCATCGACCTCACCACCCTCAGGCGCCACCAGGACCGCATCAGAGCTGGTCTCGCCGACATCGACCGCCGCATCGAGAACGAGCACGATCAGGATCAAGGACCCCGCAGCCAGATCAACAAGGCGCTACGGCTCCTGATCGACTGCCAACGCCTCTAGAAGAGCACCGACACCCACGGGAAGCGCCTCGCGAACCAGACCTTCACGACCGGCATCGACATCAACGAAAACGAGGAAGCAACGCTCCGCCTTGCGGAGCCGTTCGCCGTCACGACAGGCCAGAAACCCATGTCAGGGGTTCGGCTACGTCTGGAATTGTGGACCTGCGTAGAGAGTTTGAGAACCCCTGCCCAGCCCTGAAAACCCTATCTTTGCGCAGGTCACGCGGCTTCTACAAGCAGGACCGCCGTTCGTCGGGGGCCGACAGTGGCGGACTCGCGCGGTCGGATGGTGCGGTCAGTTGAGATGGCTCAAACCCTTCTGGCCCCGAACAGGTCGACGATCTGGTGTCGGAGTATCGGTCGGGAGCGACGCTTGTGGAGCTGGCGGCGCAGTTCCGCGTGAACCGCCGAACTGTGGCCGCCCACTTGGTTCGTCGGGAGGTTCCGATCCGACGCGGGAGCTTCGACCCTTCCCGCATCCATGAAGCAGCCGACCTCTACCTCAGCGGACTGACGCTGGCAGAGGTCGGCGTAAAGGGGCTCTTCGGACATTCGGTGGGGATCACTGGGTGAGTCCGCCGGCGGCCAGGAGCATCCGGAGTCGGTAGTTCTCGAAGTTGCGGTAGCCGCGGGCCAGGCGGCGGTGGAGCTCGATGATGTCGTTGACGGCCTCGGTGCCACCGTTGGATGCCCGGGCGGTGGTGAAGTAGGCCAGGAACGCGTCCTTCCACTTGCGTAGCGTGCGGCCCAGGCGCGCGACCTCGGGGATCGGGCAGGTGTGGAAGACCTCGACGATCTTGGTCGCCGCTGCCAGCGCCTTCTTCGGGTTGGGCTGCTTGTAGGCGGCGCGCAGGTCCTGGGCGCAGCGCCAGGCGATGTAGACCTCCTCGTGGCGTTCGTCGGCGTTGATCGCCTCTTGCAGGCGTTGCAGCTGACGGTCGGTGAGGTTCTCCGCGCCGGCCCGCAGCATCGTCTGGATACCGAACAGTGGGTCGCCCTTGCGGCCCCGGTGACCGGTGGTGTCCTGCTGGACGCGGCGGCGTACCTCATCGACCACCGCGGTGCCGAGCTTGACGACATGGAAGGCGTCCAGGACTGCGACTGCGTCGGCGAACTGGTCATCGATCGCGGACTTGTAGCCACCGAAGGGGTCCAGGGCCGCGACCCCGATGCCCTCACGGAAGGCTGGCCCGCGTTCGGCGAGCCAGTCGGCGTAGGCCTTCTTCGAGCGTCCCGGCACCAGGTCCAGCAGCCTGGCGCGCACCACCCAGCGGCCACTCTTGTTGCGGTGGCGGGTCAGGGCGACCATCCCGGTCAGCTCCTTCGGGCCACGCTTCCTGGGGTCGACGTGGTGCCACAGGTGCTCATCGACGCCCAGGCTGAGCACGCCCTCGAAGCGTGTCTGGTCGGCGGCCAGGCCCTGCAGTCGGGGCTTGATCGCGCGCCACAGCGTCTTCCAGGACGTCCCTAGCTGGCGGGCCAGACCGGCGAGGGTAGCGTGCTCACCACGGAGCTGCCCAATCGCCCAGGACACCGCCCGGACGGTGATCGAGCCGCGGGCGGCGACCAGGTCCGGGACCTGCTCGGTGAACGTGGCGACACCGCAGTCGGGATCGGGGCAGCGCCAGCGGCGTTGCCGCCACCGCAGCCGCACCAGGGTCTGCCCATGCGGGACATCGCGCAGCACCCGAACCCTGCGGCCCCGGCTGAGCGCGACCACCCCACACCCCGGGCATCCCATCAGCTGCCGTGGCGTCGAGACCGTCACAACGAGCAGATCAGCAGATCGCTCGACCGCCTCCACGTGCACGACGCCCAGGCCTAGCATCACGTCGCAGCGCGGGCACGGGTCAGAAGTAGTGGGTGCGGCAGCGCACCCCGTAACGTCAGGCACGTTGAGGTCCTCGAGACTGGATCAGTGGTTGGCGCTTCTGATCCTCGGGGACCTCGACCCCTACCCGCGCGCTACCGCGCCGTCAGCCCCGCTCCCCACCGGATGTCCCTAGAGCCGGATATCCGAGTTGATCGAGGGCGCTCTCAATGACCAGGTCGTACTTCGTGGTGAAGACTTGCGGCCTTGGCAGATTGACGCGACGACTACGGATGATTCGGGAGAGGAACGTGCGGTGCGCAAGCAGTGGGTCGGAATCGAAGGGTGCGTCCAACGGCTTGCCGGGTTTCGGCAGGCGGCATGCTTCAGCGAGCGCCCGGTTGATCTGTTGTCGCAAGGCATCGACTTGCTTCTTCGGGTAGGACTTGGCATCCGCCCCCGAACCGAGCGTCACTGAGTCCTGGCCGGCTTGCGTCGCAAGCGATGCGGCAAGCTGGAGTCCGTTCAGGAGCTTTTCTAGATCACCGCTGTCGGTGGGATTGATCGTGGCAAGGAGCGATTGGTGTTCCTCCGTTGGCTCACCGCCAGCCTCCCTGATGAGCCCAAGTACCTGCTCATTGGTCAGGTCTCGCGTCTTTGGAGAGCCCAAGTGGAACGACGCGCCAGAGCCAAGAAGGACGACGAGGTTCTTCACTTGCAACAGCGAACCCAGATGCTCCCGGACTAATCTCGACTCGGATGTCGTGATGATCTCTTTCACCGTGCCACCGATAACGAGGAGGCCCTTGGCGTCATCCTCCGACTCCGTTTCGGCGTTCGTTGTTGTCATCGGGCCCCCTCTTGCTCGTTGATGTAGGTGATGCCGAACGCGAAGACCTGACGGAACTCCTGGCGGCGGGAGCCGAGGTCGAACTGGCTACCGGAACCCTTCTGGAAGATGTCGAGACCACGCCCGAGGAGGAGCTTCCAGCCGTGGTCGGTGCGGATCGACCGGTCGTGGATGGTTTCATCCCAGTTGACGGTGAACTGGATACCGACCGTAGCGGCGCTGTCCTGAATGTCCTTGAGCATGAGGAGGTGCTGCTGGGCATACTCGCCGCGGTCTTCCTTGGTCACCAGTGTCACCGCGATCCCGTCGGCGGGGTCCTTGGCCGCCGCTAGCAGGGCCAGCAGATCGACGAGGTTGCGTCCCTGGTGCGGGAGCCGGATGTAGGGATCGACGATGGTGATGTCCGTGGCGCCGTGCAAATAGGGCATGAGCAGCGTCTCGTACGAGACTCCACGCTGGTTCTCCTGGAACTCCCGGTGCCCTTCGAACAGGGGCGCCGCCACCTCGGGAGCAACTGGAGCCGCAACTGCGACCTCTGCTTGCGCGGACCCACGCTCCTCCGCCGACGCCTCTACTTCGCCCTCGGCCTCGGGGCGGCGAGCCTGGTAGTAGTCGGGGTACTCGTCCTCCTCAAGCGTGGTGACGCCACGCCAGG
>JBAQVA010000105.1:0-4045 GCA_049297835.1 Propionibacterium sp. | reverse complement strand
TCACCACCCTTGACCACCACCTCATCCGGCCCCACGACATCACGGTGTACACCGAGCCGGTCCCGAACACGGTTGCCGGCACGATCGTCCGGTGGCAGCGGATCGGTTTCGAGGTGCGGCTCAGCGTCCGCCCGGACGGTGCCACCGACGAGTCCTCGGACGTGACGGTCAAGCTCACTCGCACCTTCGCCCGGGCCATCGGGCTGGACGACGGTGCGCGGGTCTGGCTCGAGCCGGAGAAGGGCGCCACCCGGATTCCGGTTCTGGAATCCGTCGACGAGCAGGAAAGCCGCGCAACCGCCGCCGCGTGAGAGTCGTCGGACCCCGTCCGTGCGCTGAGTTCGTCGTGCCCAGTCCTTGGGCACGACGAACCCGCGCGTTCGGGCGCTCGTGGCGCCGTACGCACCGAATGGATGGGCGCGCCGGGCGTCGAGCCGGACTGACGCCCTGTTGGCCGCGTCGGTGGCGCCGCCGAGCATCCACCTGATGCCTCGCGGGCAGGCCGCTCAGGACGACGGGGTGGCTGCCGTGCGCCCCGGCAACCACAAGGACAGCACCGCACCGAGCAGCGTGATGACCACCGTCGCCGTGAACGCCGCGTGGAAACTCTGTTCGGCGCTGAGCTGGTGGCTGCGCACCGACGACTCCAGCACCACTGCCGCGACGGCAGTGCCCACACTGGCGCCGACCTGCTGGCTGACGCGGGTGAGGATCGAGGCGTGCGGGATCGAGGGCCCGTCGATGTCGAGATAGGCGACGGTCATCACCGGAATGAACAGCACGCCGAGTGCCAGGCCTCGCAGGAACAGGATCCCCGACAGGCTGAGATTGCCCGTCTGCGTCCCGGCGAAGCAGAACGGCAGGGTCGTGGCCGCGGTGAGCAGGAAGCCGAGCACCGCAATCGTCCGTCCGCCGAACCGGTCGGTGAGCCGGCCGGCGACAATCCGGCTCAACAGCGAGCCGACCCCCTGCGGCACGAGGAGCAGCGCCGCATCGAGGACACTTTGGCCCCGAAGGTCCTGCCAGTACAGCGGCAGCAGGAATTGCCCCGCGTACAGGGCGGCGCCGACCAGGAACAGGGCCGAGCTGGCCGACACGACCGAGCGGACGCGCAGCAGGGTGATGTCGATGAGCGTGCGCCTCGGGTCGTGCGACCTCGGCCACGCCACGAAGAAGATCAGCAGGGCCACGCCGGTGGCGAGCGGCACGAGCACATCTGGATGGGCCAGGCCATCCTCACGGGCAATGTTGGTCAGGCCGAGCAGCAGCGTCGCGAGGCCGCCGGAGACGCTGAGGAAGCCCACCACGTCCAGCGAGCTGCGCTGACCCGGATCGGGCCGTTCGTCGTGGAAGGCCGGGATGGCGACGATCAGGGCCACGACTCCGATCGGCACGTTGATGAGGAACAGCCAGTGCCAGGACGCCCAGTTGAGCACGGCACCGCCGAGCACCGGACCGAGGATCGGTCCGATGGCGATGGGCAGCGAGAGGGTACTCATCAAGCTGCCCAGTGTCGTGATGCCCTGACGTTTGGCTTCCTGCATGCCCAGCGTCTGCATGAGCGGCATGAGCAGTCCCGCGGCGAAGCCTTGGGGCGCCCGGAAGGCGATGAGAGCGCCGACGCTCCACGCCAGCGAGCACAGGATCGAGCCCGCCGTGAAGGTGGCGATCCCGGCGATCCACAGGGGTCGACCGCCGAATCGGGCCTGCGCCCACCCGACCACCGGCACCGCCACCGCCATGGCCAGCAGATATGAGGTGGTGACCCATTGGATCGTCGCCGCGGTGGTGTGGAAGGACGCGATGAGTGTCTGGAGGCCGATGGAGACGATCGTCGAATCCATCACCGGCATGATGCCGCCGAGAATGATCGCGGTGAGCATGAGCCCCATGCCGGACAGATGCGTGGAGGCGTGATCAGGTGGTTGTGAACTCATCGGGCAGTCCTTGGTGCGGTGTGTCGGGACGGTTGTCACGAACACGTATTAGATACGTGCTCGTGTCTTCTGCCGGAGAGCGTATGCGTCCCTGATAAGATACGCAAGCGAGTCTTGTGTGAGGGAGCAAGGGATGACGAACACGGCGGGCAGGCCCAGGCGGCGCGGAGCCGTGCTTGAGCGGGCGATTCTCGACGCGGCCTGGCAGCAGCTCAGTGACAAGGGCTTCGAGAACTTCAGCTATGAATCCGTCGCCGCCCGCGCCGGCACCTCGAAGCCCGTGCTCTACCGGCGCTGGCCCACCCGCTCCGAGCTGGTCGTTGCGGTGCTCCGGCATCGGATCACCGAACGCTCGCTGTACCTTCCGGACACCGGCTCACTGCGCGGTGACGTCATCGACATGATGGGCCAGGTCAACGAGAAGCGTGCCGAGATGTTCGCCCTGCAGACCGGGGCCGGGTTGTACTTCGAGCAGACGCACGTCTCGCCGGCGCAGTTGCGCGAGCGCGCTCTCGCCGGGCTGCCGTCATCGATGGACATGGTGCTGGCCAGGGCCAGGGCCAGAGGAGAGCTGGGCGTCGAGCTCCCCGAGGGCGTCGCCTCGCTGCCCTTCGAGTTGTTGCGAGCGCAGATTCTCATGACCATGGTCCCGCTGTCCCAGGAGGCCATCGTCTCGATTGTCGACGAGATCTTCCTGCCCTTGGTCACTGCCTATGACAAGGGGCTTGTTCCGCCCGCCGAACCCGGCGGGTGAAATTTCTCCGCGGAAATTCCGACCTTCTCACCGGCTTCAGCGCGATGATTCGGGTGTGCCGGTGGGACAGGCCGTCCGGCACCCGTCAAGGCAGCTCTGACCAGCGGTTTGGCGGTGCACGGCAGGATCGCGGGTCATCTGCTCGTGCCGGTGTCCGCCATGTCTTGAGCCACCGGTAATCTCAGGGCCATGAGAATAGGCATTCCACGGGAATCGCTGCCTGGCGAACGCCGGGTCGCCGCCACCCCGAAGACTGTTCCCCAACTGTTGAAGTTGGGCTACCAGGTTGCAGTCGAGCAGGGCGCAGGTGAACGCGCGGCCCTGCCCGACGCCGACTATCAGGGCGCCGGCGCCGAAATCGTCGACACGGTCACGGCATGGGGCAGTGACATCGTCCTCGCAGTCAACGAACCGAGTGTGGAAGAACTCGCCGCGATGCACTCCGGCGCCACACTCATCACATTCCTCCACCCACGAGAGAACCCGGGGCTCGTCGAAGCGCTCCAGAAGGCCGGCGTGACCGGCATGAGCATGGACATGGTTCCGCGCATCAGCCGCGCCCAGTCCATGGATGCGCTGAGCTCCACCGCGAACATCTCCGGGTACCGGGCGGTCGTCGAGGCTGCCTACGCCTACGGACGTACCTTCGGTGGCCAGGTCACTGCCGCCGGCAAGGTCGCCCCGGCGAAAGTCTTCGTGATCGGCACCGGCGTGGCCGGTCTTGCCGCGCTGGGTGCGGCGAACTCGATGGGCGCCGAGGTGTACGCCACCGACGTGCGTCCCGAGACCGCCGAGCAGGTCGAGTCGATGGGCGCCACCTTCGTCCACGTGCGTGCGGCGGGTGCGGAACAGGGCGTCAGCTCCGACGGCTATGCCAAGGAGACGAGCGACGACTTCAACAAGCGCGCCGCCGAGTTGTACGCGGAGCAGTGTGAGAAGGTCGACGTCATCGTCACCACGGCGGCCATCCCCGGGCGACCCAGCCCGAAGCTGCTCACCGCCAAGATGGTCGCCACCATGAAGCCCGGCAGCGTCATCGTCGACCTCGCGGCGCTGGGCGGCGGCAACTGCGAACTCACCCGGCCGGGCGAGAAGTACACCACTGACAATGGCGTCACGATCATCGGCTACACGGACATGCCCAGCAGACTTCCGGGCCAGGCCAGCCAGCTGTACGCCACGAATCTGGTGAACCTGCTCAAGCTCGCCACTCCCGAGAAGGACGGGCAGCTGGTCGTCGACTTCGACGACGAGGTGCTGCGCACCATGACAGTGGCCAAGGACGGGCAGATCACCTTCCCGCCCCCGCCGATCCAGGTGTCCGCGGCTCCCGTCGCGGTGCCCGCGGCTGCTG